>NZ_BAAAPK010000001.1:3073914-3283630 GCF_039531105.1 Microbacterium lacus | reverse complement strand
GATCAAATGGGCAGAACTCTGCGCAACCGCAGTCATCATCCTCGCCCCCATCGTGCTGTTCACCCTCGTCATGCAACGACCACTCGTCAAAGGCATCACCGCCGGCAGCCTCAAATCATGACCCACGAAGAAGAAAGGTAAGAGATCATATGAAGGTTGGCCTTGGCATCCCCGGTCCGATCCTGAATGATGAGACCCTGATTTTCGCCCGACAGGCCGGGGCGACACATATTGTCGCGCACTTCGTATCCGGCCTGCTCGGCGAGAAAGAAGATACCTGGCTGCGCGGTGGCCTGCGGAGGTCGTACGAGAACGACCCGCGGTATGACTATGAGTCGCTCGTAGAACTGCGCGACCGTGCCTCCGAGCAGGGATTGACTCTCGAGTCCATAGAAAACTTCGCCCCGGCAGACTGGTACGACGTTCTCCTCGACGGCCCGCGCCGGGACGAACAAATGGACAGAGTCAAACAGGTCGTGCGGAACGTCGGTCGCGCGGGCATCCCCACGATGGGCTACAACTTCAGCATCGCCGGAGTCTGGGGTCGACCGCATCAGCCGACAGCGCGGGGTGGTGCGCTCTCTGCGACATTCGCCAATTCTGAGCAGACCCCCATCCCACGGGGGATGGTGTGGAACATGGTCTACGACGCTGAACTCTACGAGCGCAGCCTCCGCAATGGCGATTTCGTCGAGCCGATTTCGCAGGAGCAACTGTGGGATCGGTATTCTCGGTTCTTGAACGAGATCCTCCCCGTCGCTGAGGAGTCGGGTGTCATCCTTGCTTTGCACCCGGACGATCCGCCCCTACCCGAGTTGAGGGGCGCGGCTCGCCTCGTGCATCGGGCACACATCTACGACCGAGTACTGGGGCTCAATCGGTCGCCCTCGAACGCCATGGAGTTCTGCGTCGGGACCCTCTCGGAGATGCCCGACCAGGACATATATGAGGTTGTCGAGCACTTCGTGGCTACGGGACGCATCCAGTACGTCCATCTGCGGAATGTGCAGGGTCGAGTCCCCGACTATCGTGAGACATTCATCGACGAGGGTTATGTCGATATGCAGAGAATCCTTCGCATCCTGCACGAGGGGGGATTTGACGGCGTCGTCATTCCCGACCACACCCCCCTCATAGCGACATCGTCGCCGTGGCATACCGGAATGGCATACGCGCTGGGGTGGATTCGGTCAGCGATGAAGGCGGTCGGTGCCCTCGAAAGGTGACGGGTGGCGATCCGGCCGCTCACATCGAGATGAGCTGCCGGATCGCATCGCCCGAAGCGAGCGCCCTCATCCCGTCTGCAATCGATTCGAGCGGAATCACGTCTGATACAAGGCGGTCCACGGGCAGCTGCCCGGCGGAATACAACTCGAGGTATCGCGGAACATCGCGCCGAGGAACGGCCGAGCCCATGTACGACCCACGTATGACGCGCTCCTCCGCGACAAGGCTGATCGCGGGGATCGACAGTTGGCGTTCTGGGTGCGGAAGTCCGACGGTGACCGTGGTACCTCCCACGGCCGTCGCCGCATAGGCCTGTGCCAGCACGCGTTCGCTGCCCACGCTCTCTATCACCGCTGGTGTGCCCCCTCTACTGAGCGCGCGAACCGCTGCCACTGGATCGTCGCTTTCCGCGTTGACAACGTGGGTAGCGCCGAGCTCGACAGCGAGGTCCAGCTTGCGGGCGATCCTGTCGACGGCGATGATCGGGTGCGCACCCGCCGCACGCGCCCCGGCGATTGCGCTTAGCCCAATCCCGCCAAGCCCGAAAATCGTGATGCCTGTTCCCGCCGTCACACCCGCTGAGTTGAGCACCGCGCCGACTCCTGTCACCACTGCGCACCCGAACAGCGCAGCATCGCGCAACGAGATCGTTTTTTCGATTCGGATGAGGGATGCGCGCGATGCGACCAGGTGACGAGCGAAAGCCGACACGCCGTTGTGGTGGGAGAGAGTCGCACCGTCGGCATCCACGAAACGACGAGACCCCGTGAGAAGAGTTCCCTCGGAATTGGCGCGGTTCCCCGGCGCGCACAGCGCTGGCCGCCCGACTACACACCACTCGCAGCGGCCGCACGGTGGAACGAACGAGAACACCACGTGGTCGCCGACTTGGAAGTCGTCCACGTCGTCGCCGATCTCGGCGACGACACCGCTGGCCTCATGGCCGAGCACAAGCGGGAGTGGGCGGATGCGTGTTCCGTTGACGACCGATAGGTCGGAGTGGCAGATGCCGGCGAATGCAACCTGGACGAGGACTTCTCCGCGGCCGGGCGGCAGAAGTTCGACCTCTTCAACCCGAAGACCAGAGTATCGATCGTCGCTCGGGTCAGCGGATCGCAGAACTGCGGCGGTGGTCTTCATCGATATCACCCTTTGATTGAGATTACTATA
The DNA here is from genome assembly GCF_039531105.1 of Microbacterium lacus. Lineage (NCBI taxonomy): Bacteria > Bacillati > Actinomycetota > Actinomycetes > Micrococcales > Microbacteriaceae > Microbacterium > Microbacterium lacus. The sequence continues at coordinate 3,281,233 of NZ_BAAAPK010000001.1, read as the reverse complement.
TTATATTTTATCACCACGACGCGGTGGGTGGGTTCCCGTCGCTCAGCTCGACGGGCTTGCGCGTGGCCTCCCGCTTTGGCGGACTCGCGGCCTCGACGTTGCAGCTGGATGAGCCATGACACCCTCTCCGTGGCCGCGTGCCGTAGGCACCGAGCCCGCCCTCGCGCCTCTGGCCCTGCCCAGTCTCTGCGAGATTCGCGGCAATGGGTAGTCTCGCTGTCGTCTGCGACAACATATCTTTCTCGATCGCGGAGGACGTGCACCAAAGTCGATCCAGTATGCGTAATATATAAAATATAGACGGGCGACGGCGCGCGCTCTCGCCCTCACAAGGAGGACTGCTTTGGCTCAGACGCTAGCCTTCATCGATGGATCCTCCGTCGATTGCACAGCAACCTACGAGAACATCGACCCCGCGGATGGCCGTAGCCTCGGGACCGTCGTCCGCTCCGGCCCCGCGGAGGTGGATGCCGCGGTCGAGGCCGCCGGTCGAGCTCAGCGTCTGTGGAGGCGCGCCACACCCGAACAAAGGGCGGGGGTGCTCACACGACTAGGTTCCCTAATCTTCGACAATCGTGACGAGTTGGCGGTCCTCGAGAGCGAGGACACGGGTAAGCCCTTATCGCAGGCTCTCGCTGATGTCGACGTTTGTGCCCGATACATGACCTTCTACGGTCACGCGATCGACTCGTACTACGGTCTTTCGATTCCGATTGGGCCAGACCACGTCGTATACACCCGACGCGAACCGTTCGGCGTCGCTGCGCACATTCTTGCCTGGAACTATCCTCTGCAGCTCTTAGGACGCGCGATAGGACCCGCGTTGGCCACAGGGAACGCATGCGTGGTCAAGCCGGCGGACGAGACTCCTCGTTCTGCTGTGCGGGTCGCCGAGCTCGCGATCGAGTCCGGGTTACCCAAGGGGGTCCTCAACGTCATCCCGGGGATCGGCGCGGAGACAGGCGCTCTCCTGGCTGAGCACCAAGGGGTGGCTCACATCGGGTTCGTCGGTTCGACCGCTATCGGCGCACAGATTGCGCGCTCGGCTGCCGAGCGGACCGTCCCCACCACCCTCGAGCTGGGTGGCAAGTCCGCTCAAATCGTTTTCCCGGACGCCGACCTCGACGCTGCCGTCCCGGTCTTGCTGAAGGCGATCATCCAGAACGCCGGACAGACCTGCTCAGCTGGCGCACGACTCCTCGTGCACCGGCACGTTCACGCCGAGATCATCGAACGGCTCGGCCGACGATTCGAGACGGTGACAATGGGCCGCGGTATCGACGACCCCGACCTCGGACCGCTCATCTCCGTAAAGCAGCAGAAGCGGGTAGAGCAGTTGGTGGCCGCTAGCTCAGGGCGAGTCATCGCCGGTGGCACTATACCGGCCGGGTACGACGAAGGAGCGTTCTTCTCCGCCACTCTCATCGATGACGTCGATCCCGCCTCCGAGATCGCGCAGGAAGAGGTCTTCGGGCCCGTCCTCGTCACCACTTCGTTCGATGACGAGGCTGATGCACTCGCTCTGGCGAACGGGACCGACTACGCGCTGCTCGGAGCCGTATGGACGCGAGACATCGGTCGCGCGCATCGGATGGCCGCAGAGATCGAGGCGGGCCAGGTGTACATCAACACCTATGGCGCGGGCGGGGGAGTGGAGCTGCCCTTCGGCGGATTCAAACGTTCCGGCTACGGCCGAGAGAAAGGCTATGAGGCGATGGACGCCTACACGCAGACCAAGACTGTGGTGGTGAAGCTGTGACTGGGAAGGAAGTCACTGGGTGGGAGGGGCGATTCTTCGAAGACTTTGCGATCGGAGACACCTACTATCACCCGCTGGGGAGAACCATCACGGCCACTGACAACACATGGTTCACTCTGCTCACGCAGAACACCGCCAAGGTTCACTTCGACTCTGCCTACGCCGCCTCTACGGAGTTCGGCAGGCCGCTGGTGAACTCGACTCTCACGCTGGCGCTCGTAACGGGCCAGTCAGTGATCGACCTCTCCCTGAACGTCTTTGCGAACCTCGGATGGGACGTGGTGCGGCTCCCGGCGCCTGTGTTCGAGGGTGACACCCTGTACTCCCGCTCCCGCGTCCTCGAGCTTCGAGATTCGGGGTCGCGCCCGGCTGTCGGACTCGTCACCGTGGTCACGGAGGGTTTCAATCAAGACGGAGTTATCGTGATCTCGTACCGGCGTACCTTCATGGTTTACCGCCGGGGCATGGCTCCGCTCGCTGACGTCAGACGACCGGACACGGCCAGTCTTGACGAGGCTTCAGCGCGATGAGTCGGTCACTCGCAGATGCGCGCTCCCTGCTCTTCGTCCCAGGCGACCGCCCGGCGCGCTTCGTCTCCGCAGCCGCAGCTCGCCCCGACGTGGTCGTGCTCGACCTCGAGGACGCCGTCGACGCGGCGAGGAAAGACCTTGCGCGCGAAAGCATCGCCCGGGCGGTCCACGACGGGCTCGGGCGTGATCAGCTCTTCATTGTTCGCGTGAACGGTCTGGATACCTCTTTCGCCGACGATGACCGTGAGATCTTCGGCGCAGCACGCGCCAGCGGATTCGCAGGCGTCATGGTGCCGAAGGCTGAGGACGCATCCATCCTCGAGAACTACACCACAGGTCTCGGCGAGGTCGTCGCACTCGTCGAGACGGCCGTCGGCGTTCGGCACGCGTATGCTCTCGCGCGCTCGCGTGCCGTCACGCGCCTCGCGCTCGGAACGATCGATCTCGCGCTCGATCTCGGGCAGGCCGCGGTGGAAAGGACCCCGGATGCCGATCCGACGATGGATCTGGTCAGAGCTGACCTCGTGCTCGACTCGCGAGCCGCACAGTGCGCCGCCCCGATCGACGGTGTGAGCGTGGCGCTATCCGATGATGATGCATTGACCGACTCTGTTCAGCGGGCGCGCGCCATCGGGATGACAGGGAAGCTTTGCATCCATCCTCGTCAGGTCGGCCTGACGCACGACGCGTTCATTCCAACGGACCTCGAGATCTCTTGGGCGTGGTCTGTCGTTAGAGCCGGCGGTCCCACCCATGGCGCCAAGGCGGTCGATGGAAAGATGATCGACCGCCCCGTCATCGAGCGGGCTCGTCGGATACTGGCAGAGGCGGGCACGCGATGACGAATGCCCCGCTTGCCGGCGTGACAGTCCTCTCTCTGGAACAAGCTGTCGCGGCACCGTTCGCCACCCGACAGTTGGCGGACCTTGGCGCCCGTGTTATCAAGGTCGAGCGCCCTGAAGGTGACTTTGCGCGCGACTACGACACGAAGGTCTACGGCGAATCGAGCTTCTTCACGTGGCTCAACCGCGGCAAGGAGAGCGTGGTCGTGGACCTCAAGACGGCCGACGGGATCGCCCTCATACGTCGAATCATCCGAACGGCGGATGTCTTCGTTCAGAATCTCGCCCCCGGCGCCGTCGGGCGTCTTGGACTTGACCCGCTGCAACTGCATGCCGAGGAACCCTCCCTCATCGCCGCTTCGATCTCTGGATACGGTGGCGGCGGACCTGCGGAGAAGAAGAAGGCGTACGACCTGCTTATCCAGTGCGAGGCCGGCCTCGTCTCCGTGACGGGCTCACCTGACGCCCCCGCGAAGGTCGGAATCTCCATTGCTGACATCGCCGCCGGCATGTACACCTACTCCGGTGTGCTTACCGCTCTCTACGAGCGTGAAAAGACGGGCGCGGGGCAAGTTTTCGAGGTGTCGATGCTAGAAGCACTCGGGGAGTGGATGGCGCAGCCCTACTTCTACGCGCGCTACGGCGGGGCTGACCCCGCCCGGGCCGGCGCGCGCCATGCCTCAATCGCTCCCTACGGACCGATGGCGTGCAGGGATGGAACGGTGTTTCTCGGTGTTCAAAACGATCGCGAGTGGGCTGCCTTGTGCAGGGACGTGCTGAATCGCCCCGACCTCGCTGAGGACCATCGCTTCGTGGGGAACACCGGGCGCATGGCGCATCGTCAGGACCTCGAGGATGTGCTTGCAGCCGCGTTCAGCGGTATCCGTGTCGATGAGGCCGAGGCGCGTCTGGATGCGGCGGGAATAGCGAACGCGCGGCTGAGGACGATGCAGGAGTTTGCAGATCACCCGCAGCTCGAAGCTCGCCGCCGCTGGCGTGACATTGCGACTCGTAGCGGCGTCGTTCGAGCAACGGTTCCCCCCGTCACGGTATTCGGCCGCGAGCCTCTCATGGGCCCAGTTCCCGCGATCGGTGAGCACAGCGAACAAATCCGTGCAGAATTCGGGGCAGGGGGGAGCGCTTAAGGATGGACGCCGCTCCGATGACCGCCGACCTCGCGCAGCATGCAACCAGGGCCCCCGTACCCGAGACCGCATCCGACAGATTGAGAATGCTGGCTGTCGATTACCTGTCCCTTGCACGCGCTGGCTCGCGGGCTCCGTCGGCTATTGCCGCCGTTGCCGCAGTGAGTGATGACGCCGGGAGCGCTCACATCGAAGGTTCGCAGGCGCGAGTGCCCGCCGAAGCGGCTGCCCTGGTGAACGGGATCTCAGCGCACGGGCTGGAACTGGATGACACTCACGAGGAGTCCTCGACGCATCCCGGTGTTGTCATCTGGCCAACTGTGTTCGCGCTGGCCGATCTCGACAGCATCTCCGTGGACGAGGCTCTCGCCGCTGCGAACGTCGGTTATGACGTGATGACGTCCAGCGGGGTGCTGATCGGTGCGGCGGAGGTCTACCGACGTGGTTTCCATCCCACAGCTGTCGCTGGAGCTCTGGGGGCAGCAGCTGCAGCGTCTCGGCTGCTCGAACTGGACGTAGAGCAAACGCAGAATGCACTCTCGCTGAGCGCCAACCTCGCGGCGGGAAGCCTGCAGTTTCTCACGGATGGAGCGTGGACGAAAAGACTCAATGCCGGCCATGCGGCTTCCGCGGGCATTCGCGCTGCGCGCCTGGCTCGCGCTGGCTTCCGTGCGCCCGCAGCCGCTATCGAGGGCGACCACGGGTGGTTGCGCCTCTACGGCGGCGGAATGTCGGCGGGCAACGAGCTGGACCTTTGCGCGGGGCGAGGTGTGCTTTCCACAAGCGTAAAGTTCTTCGCGTGCTGCCGGTATATGCACGGCGCTATGGATCTGCTGGCGGACCTGCACATGTCCCTCGGGCACCTCACGAGTGACGAGATTGCCCGCATAGACGTGGCAGTCATCGAGGCGGGACAAGCTCTTGTTTCGCTTCCACCCGCTCAGAAGCTGAGCGTCGCATCGACGGTGGATGCCCAGTTCAACATGCCGTTTGGTGCGGCGCTCGCCTTCACCACGGGTCGAGCCGGGCTCGAGGACTTCGATAACGCAGCGTCCGTGGCCGAGCGGTTGGCGCCGTGGATGTCGAAAATCCACACCGTGACCAGCGCGAAGGTGGAGGCCGCCTACCCTTCCAGATGGACCGCCGAGGTGCGCGTGTTGCTCGACGATGGGCAGGAGATCGCGCGGACCACCGAGAGCTTCCGAGGTTCCCCTTCGAGTCCACCTAATTGGGAGGACATTGCTGAGAAGGCGGCGGAGTTAGTCGGTCCTGATTCTGCTCGTGCGCTCGTCAAAAGGTGGCGACACGCTGACGGAGACGCTCCGCTCTCTTCGGTCAAGTTAGATAGCGCTTCGTAGTCTATTATATATAATCCATAGTATGGAGATTGACAATGATTGAACGTGAGCGACTTCGTGCGGACGTCGCGGCACTTTGTAGCGAATTTCCGGACGAGTACTGGCGAGAGCTCGACCAGCGCCGCGGCTACCCCGAGGAGTTCGTTGACGCCCTCACGAAGGCGGGATTCCTTTCTGCGCTTATTCCGACCGAGTTCGGCGGCCTGGGCCTGGGAATAGGGGACGCTAGTGTGATTCTGGAGGAGATCAACCGTTCGGGCGGACACTCCGGAGCATGCCACGCCCAGATGTACACCATGGCAGCCCTTCTCCGGCACGGCAGTGACGAGCAGAAGCGAGCGTACTTGCCGGGTCTCGCGGGCGGCAGTTTGCGACTCCAGGCGTTCTCGATCACGGAGCAGACCGCCGGCTCCGACACGACGCGAATCGAGACCGAGGCTGTCCGCAACGGGGATGGTTGGACAATCACCGGTGAGAAGAGCTGGACTAGTCGAATCGATCAGTCGGACCTCGCGCTCGTTCTGGCGCGGACCTCACCCCGTAACGACGGTCGGGGCCGCGCTGATGGGCTCACCCTCTTTCTCGTCGACCTGAGAGAGGTGCGCGCGAAGCAACCCGAGGCGCTGATCGTCGAGCCGGTCCGCACGATGTTCAACTTCGCTACCAATCGAGTGAGCTACCGAGGGATGCGGGTGCCGGCAGATGCCGTGATCGGTGATGTCGGCAAGGGCTTCCGCTATGTCCTCGATGGCTGGAACGCGGAACGAGTCCTGCTCGCTGCCGAGGCCATCGGCGACGGCTACTGGTTCATTAGCCGCGCGACGGCCTACGCGAATGAAGTGGAGCGCTTCGGCGCCAAGCTCGCGGTCAACCAAGGAGTCCAGTTCCCCATCGCACGTGCCTACACCAAGATTCGCGCGGCAGACCTAATGCGCTTTGACGCGGCGGAGCGCTTCGATCGCGGCGAGGCTTGCGGAGTAGAGGCCAATATGGCCAAGTTGCTCGCCAGCGACGCGAGTTGGGAGGCGGCCAACGTGGCGCTCGATACTCATGGCGGATACGGCTTCGTCGACACGTATGACGTCGAGCGAAAGTTCCGGGAAACGCGCCTCTATGGGGTGGCACCGGTCAACAGCAACTTGGTGCTCTCCTACGTGGGGACGAAAGCCCTTGGAATGCCCAAGTCCTACTGATCTGAGGAGTCGACTCGCTCGTCGTAGTGCGCAGCCAAGAGTTCTCCGGCATGAAGGATGTGCGTCGCCATCGCGGCTCGCGCGGCAGTTGGGTCATGCGCGGCAAGCGCGCGCAACAGAGCATCGTGATCCTCGAGCGTCGCGGCCTGCCAGCCCGAGATGGAGGCGTAGAAGCGTCGCGGAGCGTACTTTGAGAGCAAGCCGATGGTCGCGGCGATCTTCGGCGCGGCCGCCAGCAGATTGACCGTGCGGTGGAAGTCGTGGTTCAGCTGCTCCACGTCCTTGGCGTCGTCCCGCGCAGCAGCGGCCCGCAGGCGATCTTGAATCTTCTCAAGATTGTCCAAGTCTGTTGCATTGGCACGCGACGTCGCCCGGGCGGCAAGCTCGCCAGCGAGCAGACTCTGCGCGGTGAAGACGTCTCTGATGTCTGCGCCCGTCAAGTGCGCGACGGTGAAGCCACGCCGGGGTTCGTAGCGCAGGAACCCCTCAACTCGCAGAGCCTGAAGAGCCTCACGCGCCGGCGTCGAGGAGATGTCCAGAGCCTCAGCGATCAACTCCGGGCGGACACGAGTGCCAGGCCGGATCTGGCCCGAGACAACGAGTTCGCGGAGGTAGTCGCTGGCTTCATCACTGAGTTGACCGCGCCCGGCTCGTGAGGCTGGAATTGGCCAATCTGTCCCGGTCTTCAATCGAGCCCTTCTCTCGTGGGCACCATCGGTGCGGCTATCCCCCATATTATATATCGAGTGTCGAACCTCGGAGAGGGATGATCTGGGCAAACGAAATCCTTCCAGTGTCTTCGCCGCCAATGACCGTTCGGTGGCTGTTTGGTTTCGGTGTGGCCCGATTCATGCGGCCTCACGCGGAAGCACGAGCTGGCGTCATCCGAGACCAAGCTAGCCGATCACCCGAGTTCACACCGTTTCGTGAATCGATGTGGTTGTGCGCCGACGTGCGGCGTGGCGGTGTCAAGTGACGAGGAGTCCACGGCGCCTTGGTGTCGAAGTGCTGTGGTGGGTGGCCGAAGGACGAAAACCACTGTTTTCCGCGGCTTGTGGCGACGAGGTGGGGATAGTCCGGCCCGGTGGGTGGGGCGTCAGGGATCGGTGGCGCCGATCATCGTGAGCAGGGTGAGTTTCTCTTGACTCTCGCTCCCGGGGTTCGCCGTGTAGACGAGCAGTCGGTGCCCTTGTTCCTCGTCAAGCAAGGTCTGGCACGACAGGGTGAGCGCGCCGACGTGGGGGTGCACGTAGCGTTTGGTGTCGCGAGGGCGGACCCCGATTTCGTGAAGCTCCCAGACCCGCTGGAACTCTTCGCTCTCGTCGAGAAGCTGAGCGGCGAGCGCTGCGGCTCGCGAGCCGGAGCCGCGAATCGTTGCGAACTGTCGCAGACCCGAAGCGAACATCCTGCCGAGGAAGTCGTGATCGCGGGGGTCGTATCGCGCTCGGGTGGTGGGGTCGGTGAACCAGCGGTAGCCGATGCTGCGCGATGGTCCGGTGTAGCGGGTGAGGTCGCCGGTCAACGCACGGGCGGGATGCGTCTGACGCAGTGTCTCGCCGAGCTCGGTGACGATCTCGGCCGGGGTGTCTTCGAGACGATCGAAGATGCGCATCATCCCCGGACTGATGTGCTCGCTGATCCCTCCCCGAGGGGGTGGGGTGTGTCCTGCGAGGCGGAACAGGTGATCGCGTTCGTCGAGCGTGAGATGCAGTCCTTGAGCGATGGAGGCGATCATCTGCTCCGACGGCTGTGGGCCGCGCTGCTGCTCGAGGCGGGTGTAGTAGTCGGTCGACATGTGGCTGAGTCCGGCGACCTCTTCGCGGCGGAGACCGTCGGTCCGGCGGCGCGGGCCCGCTGCAAGCCCCACATCTTCGGGCTGCAGTGATGCTCGTCGACGACGCAGGAACTCCGCGAGCGCAGCCCGATCAATGACCATGCCTCGTTTCTACCTGCCCAGAGCAGACTGATCCATGGATCAGCGATCCCTGGATGCCGGTCTGGCGCCCGTCGATGCTGGGATCATGACGCGCACACCTATCGACATCACGCTCCCCGACCTCACTGGCACTCGGGCCATCGTCACCGGCGCCAGCGACGGCATGGGTCTCGTCATCGCCACCCGCCTCGCCGCCGCGGGCGCGGACCTGATCCTCCCCGTCCGCAACCGCACCAAGGGTGACGCCGCGATCGCCGCCGTTCGGGATGCTGCGCCGACCGCATCGGCTGAGCTTCGCGATCTCGACCTCTCGTCGCTGGACTCGGTGGCCGGATTCGCCGCGGGCCTCCTCGCCGACGGGCGCCCGGTGCACCTGCTCGTGAACAATGCCGGCGTGATGACCCCGCCGACCCGGCAGACCACGGTCGATGGGTTCGAAGTGCAGTTCGGCACCAACCACTTGGGGCACTTCGCGCTGGTCGCACACCTGCTTCCCCTGTTGCGAGCCGGGCAGGCGCGCGTTGTCTCGCAGATCAGCATCGCGGCGAACCAGGGGGCCATCAACTGGGACGACCCCAACTGGGAGCGCAGCTACGACGGAATGCGCGCGTACAGCCAATCGAAGATCGCCTTCGGCCTTTTCGGGCTCGAACTCAGCCGTCGAAGCCGAGCCGAAGGGTGGGGCATCACCAGCGCGCTCTCGCACCCGGGTGTCGCCCCGACGAACCTTCTGGCGGCGCGGCCCGAGCTCGGACGCACTCGTGAGACGGGGAGCCGCCGGATCATCCGGGCGCTCTCGGAGCGAGGCATCCTGCTCGGCACGGTCGCGACCGCGGCTCTGCCTGCCCTTCTGGCAGCCACGACCACGGATGCCGACGGCGGGTTCTTCGGCCCGAGCGGTCCCGGACACCTCGGCGGACGCCCCGCTCAACAGAAGCTCTATTCCCGTCTGCGCAGCCCTGAAGACGCGTCCCGCATCTGGCAGCTCTCATCCGAGCTCACCGGAGTCCACGCCAGCACGTAAGGCTGAGGGGCGACAGGAAGACGTCCGCGAGAATTTCTAATCGCGAAGTGGGGGTGAAGGCCAGTACAAGTAGAGGCTCTTCGGCCATGCCTTTAGTTCCGCGGGGTCGGCGGAGGAACATCGAACGCTGGGCGTGCGACGCACCGTGGCCTGCCAAGAATGAGAAAGGATTGCGAAACTCTGGGTCGCCGTGAACGTCTGTAAACCTCGACCTACACCAAAGCGGACCATGGATTTCCGGCGCGAAACACCCTGAATCACCTCGGGTGCGAGCTGAATCGGCGGAGTTCAAATCCCTCCGTCTCCGCCACGCAGGCCCGGGTCGGTCCGGGCCATCCGCGTTGGTCTGGAAGCTCACGGGACTGCGCGCGAACACGTCAGGCGGCCTGGAAGTCGCGTGCGGATCAGCCGATCAACGTCACCCCGAAATCTGTCACGACGGATCGAAGTTCGGCGAGGTAGCGCTGTGCCTGCTCGGTGAGGGGGATCGCGGAATGGCCGATCCAGCCGATCTCGATGGACTCTTCGACCTCGAGCGGGATCGCGGTGATCTCGGGGTCGAGGTCGTCGCTGATGATTCCGGTCGAGATCGTGTACCCGTCGAGGCCGATCATGAGGTTGAAGATGGTCGCCCGGTCGGAGACCCGGATCTCCTGCCTGCTCGAGAGCGTCGAGAGGATCTCCTCGGCGAAGTAGAAGGAGTTGTTCGCTCCCTGATCGAAGGTGAGCCGCGGCAGGTCGGCGAGATCGGCGAGTGTGACCCGATCTCGAGTCGCGAGCGGGTTCTTCCGGGAGATGAAGATGTGCGGCTCGGCGAGGAAGAGCGGTCGGAACGCGAGCCCGGAGTCGCGCAGCAGCTTGTCGATCACCCTCCGGTTGAAGTCGTTCCGGTACAGGATGCCGAGTTCGCTGCGGAGTGTGCGGACATCCTCGATGATGTCCCACGTCCGGGTCTCGCGCAGGGAGAATTCGTACTCCGCCGCACCGCTGGATCGCACCATCCTCACGAATGCGTCGACGACGAACGAGTAGTGCTGCGCGGAGACCCCGAGCAGGCGCCGCGACGGGGGCCGGCCCAGATAGCGCTGTTCGAGGAGGGAGACCTGCTCGATCACCTGCCGGGCGTATCCGAGGAACTCCGCACCGTCCGCGGTGAGCGTGACCCCGCGCGCGGAGCGCAGGAGCAAGGACCGACCCACGCGGGACTCGAGGTCCTTCATCGCTGCGGACATCGTCGGCTGCGAGACGTAGAGCAGGTCGGCTGCGGCGCTGATGGACCCTTCCGCCGCGACCTCGATGAAGTATCCGAGTTGCTGGAGGGTGATGCCGTTCGATGCGCGAGCCATAGGCAGAGACTATATGCAGGCATAGCGCGGGCGAGTTACCCGATGGGACGTCTCTGACTGCACGATGGGACGCATCGACTCCCTGCAGGCCGAGCCCGGCCGATCAGCCACTGGATTGGCCCGCTCATGGCGACCGCTCTCACCTTCCGCATCACCACGACGCGCTTCGATGCCGACTACGCACCATCCGACAGTTCCCGGCTCACGACGAATTTCGCCAACCTGGCGCGAGGGCGGGAACGGCAGCAGAATCTAAGCAACGCGCTGATGATGATCGACCGCCGGTTCAACGATCTCGCTTCGTGGGACAACCCGGACGGTGATCGGTACACCCTCGAACTCGACATCGTCTCGGTGGGCGTGCAGCTGACGGACGACAGCGAGGAGCCGGAGTTCCCGCTGCTGGAGATGCTGGACATCCAGATCGTGGACCAGGTCACCGGCATCCGCCGGCACGGGATCGTGGGGAACAACTTCTCGTCCTACGTCCGCGACTTCGACTTCAGCATCCTGCTGCCGGCTGTCAACGAGCAATCGGCCGAGTTCGCGACGCCGCGAGACTTCGGCGAGCTGCACGGCAAGCTGTTCCAGCACTTCCTGGACTCTCCGGCGTACCGCGAGCGCTTCGTGCTCCCTCCCGTCATCTGCATCAGCGTCTCGACGAGCAGAACCTATTCCCAGACCGACAATCGCCATCCGATCCTCGGGGTCGAGTACTGTCAGGACGCCTTCTCGCTGACCGACGAGTACTTCGCCAAGATGGGCCTTCGGGTCCGGTACTTCATGCCTCCCGGCAGCGTCGCTCCGCTTGCGTTCTACTTCCGCGGTGATCTGCTCAACGACTATTCCCCTCTGCAGCTGATCGGGACGATCAGCACGATGGAGACGTTCCAGAAGATCTACCGGCCGGAGATCTACAACGCCAGCGCTGCCGCTCCGTCCGTGTACCGTCCACGCTTGGAGCATCAGGACTTCGCGCGGGTGCCGATCACGTACGACCGGGTGGAGCGCAGTCAGCTCGCGATCAAGCAGGGGAAGTACGCGGAAGAGCACTTTCTGAAACCGCACGCGAGAGCGCTCGAGCAGTGGGCGACCGGCCGGCCCGTCCCCGTCGCATGACCTCCGAAGGATCGTCCGCCATGACCACGCTTCTGCCCACCTCCATCGTCGGCAGTCTGCCGAAGCCGTCCTGGCTCGCGCAGCCCGAGACCCTCTGGTCGCCCTGGAAGCTGGAGGGCGACGCGCTCACCGAGGGCAAGCAGGATGCGCTGCGAATCGCCGTGCACGAGCAGCGGCGCGCCGGCATCCACGTCATCAGCGACGGCGAGCAGACGCGCCAGCACTTCGTCACGACCTTCATCGAGCATCTGAGTGGGGTCGATTTCGAGCAGCGCGAGACGGTGCGGATCCGCAACCGGTATGACGCGAGCGTACCGACCGTCGTCGGTGCCGTCGGCCGCGAGAAGCCCGTGTTCGTCGATGACGCCGCGTTCCTTCGCACCCAGACCGATCAGCCCATCAAGTGGGCGCTTCCGGGCCCGATGACGATGATCGACACCCTGTACGACCGGCATTACAAGAGTCGCGAGAAGCTCGCATGGGAGTTCGCGACGATCCTCAATCAGGAGGCGAGAGAACTCGAAGCGGCGGGGGTCGACATCATCCAATTCGACGAGCCCGCGTTCAACGTGTTCTTCGACGACGTCCGGGACTGGGGTGTCGCGACACTCGAGCGCGCCGCGGAAGGACTGCGGGCCGAAACCGTCGTGCACATCTGCTACGGCTACGGCATCAAGGCGAACACCGACTGGAAGGCGACGCTCGGCTCGGAGTGGCGGCAGTACGAGCAGACCTTCCCGCTCCTGCAGCGGTCCGCGATCGACGTCGTCTCGCTGGAGAGCCACCATTCCCACGTCCCGATGGAGCTCGTCGAGCTCATCCGCGGAAAGAAGGTCATGCTCGGCGCGATCGACGTGGCCAGCACCATGATCGAGACCCCGGAGGAGGTCGCCGACACGATCCGAAAGGCGCTCGCGTACGTCGACGCCGGCGACCTCGTCCCCAGCACGAACTGCGGGATGGCGCCGTTGCCCCGGGATGTCGCGCTCGGCAAGCTTGCGGCGCTCAGTGCGGGGGCGCGGATCGTGCGTGACGAGCTGGATCCGCCGGCCGGCTGAACGCGCTGATCGCAGGCCGGCCGATGCCGGATGGCGTCGGAGGCGGACTCCTATGCCCCTTCGGTGACGCGGTACCAGACCGTGGTGTCGCCCAGCAGAGCGGCGCCCGCGAGCGGCGAACTGCTGATCAGGATGTCCCTCGAAGGCAGCGGCACGTCCTCCAACCCGAAGTTCATCACGCACCCCCACTCGCCCCGCGTGAAGTGGAGAAGGTTTGCAGGTCGTTCGGTCTCATGCCATTCGAGAGCCGGTGAGGCGAGCCCACTGCCCCGCAGCTCGGACCTCAGCGCGAGGGCCTTCCGGTACATCGACAGCGTCGAGGTCGGATCAGCCTTCTGAGCCTGGACGGAGACCGCTCCGAAATCGGGTGGCATCGGAAGCTGCGGGGTCGCGGCGGTGAACCCGAAGTGCGGCGGATGTGTCGTCCACGGCACCGGGACGCGGCATCCGTCTCGGCCCTTCTCCGCGCCGTCTGTGCGGACGTGGATCGGGTCCTGAAGCACGTCGAGCGGCAGGTCGGCGACCTCGTGCAGGCCGAGCTCCTCACCCTGGTACAGGTACGCAGACCCGGGGAGGGCGAGCATCAGAAGCGTGGCGGCTCGTGCGCGTCGGAGTCCCCGCGCACGGTCCAATTCGGGCTCGGTTCCGCCGGTCATCAGCCACGCTTCGAGGCTGGTGTCTGTCGGCAGCCCGTAGCGCGTGGCGTGGCGCACGATGTCGTGGTTGCCCAGCACCCACGTCGAGGACGTGCCGGTCTCGGCGGCGATGGCGAGGTTCTCCTCGATGATCCGGCGGAAGCGCGTGGCGTCGTACGGTGCGTGGAGGAGATCGAAGTTGAACGCCTGGTGCAGCTCATCGGGGCGGCAGTACAGCGGGCGTCGCTTCGCGTTGACGGCGGCCTCCGCGACCGCGATGCGCGGGGGGTCGTAGCCGTCGAAGATCGTCCGCCAGTCGCGGTAGATCTCGTGCACCTCGTTGCGATCGAAGAGCACGTCGTCACCCGAGTCCGGGTTGTCGAAGTCGATGATCACGGGCTTGGAGCGCAGCGGCTCGGACAGATCCTTGGTGAGGGCGTGGGCCACGTCGATGCGGAAGCCGTCAACGCCCAGATCGGCCCAGAACCGCAGCGTCCGGCGGAAGTCCTCACGGACGTCCTCGTTCGTCCAGTCGAAGTCCGGCTGGTGGTGCGAGAACAGGTGCATGTACCACTGCTCCGGCCGGCCATCGGTGATGACACGTGTCCACGCGGCACCCCCGAAGCGGCTCGGCCAGTCCGAGGGCGGCAGGTCGCCGCCCGGGCCCCGTCCGTCGCGGAAGATGTAGCGCGCACGAGCAGCCGAACCCGGGGGAGAGGCGAGCGCTTCGCGGAACCATTCGTGGCGGTCGGACGAGTGGTTCGGCACGATGTCGACGATGAGCCGGATGCCGTGGCTGTGCAGCGCGGCGACGAGATCGGCGACATCGGCGAGGGTCCCGAGCCGCGGGTCGACGGCTCTGTGGTCGTCGACGTCGTAGCCGCCGTCGGCGAGCGCCGATGGGTAGAAAGGGCTCAGCCAGACGGCATCCACCCCCAAGCCAGCGAGATGGTCGACCTTCTCGATGATGCCGGCGATGTCACCGAGACCGTCGCCGTCGGCGTCCCGGAACGAGCGGGGATACACCTGGTAGACGACGGCATCGCGCCACCAATCCGGGTCTGCGGAGACGGCGGACCGGTTCACGGGGTGACCTGCTCTGCGCTCTCCGGCGACACCTGGAGCGCCGGGCCGGTGGAGCCTCTCACCTCGAGCTCGCCCTCCCAGAGTTCCGGCGGCGGCGCCTCCTCCGCGCCGCCGATATGCGCGATGAGCAGCTTCGCGGCGGCCGCGCCGATGGCCCGCGCCGGAGGCGAGATGGTCGTCAGCGGCGGGACGGTGAGCGCGACGAGGTTGTCCGGCGTCCCGATCGAGATCACCGAGAGCTCGCGAGGAATGCGATCGCCGTGATTCTGCGCGGCCGCCATGAAGCCGACGACGGCGTCCGCATTCATGGCGACGATGCCGGTGTACTCCAGGTCGGCGGCAAAATGATCGTCGTAGAGGACGCGACCCGCATCGACCGAGGAGTCCACGTGGAAGATGTGCGGCGTCAGCCCCCGGCGGCGGCAGGCGTCCTCGAAGCCGTTCTCCGCCCGCAGCACGGCGCCGAATCTCCGGTGGACGGTCGATGTCGAGCCGCCGATCATGGCGATCCGGCGGTGGCCGAGATCTGCCAGGTGCGCGACCGCCCGATCAGCGACGCGCTCGAAGTCGCGGTCGGCGGCGACGACGCCGGGAATGGCATCCGCGGTGCGCCCGATCAGGCCGAGGGGGACTCCGGCGTCGACGAGGATGTCGACGCGTTCGTCCTCCATCTGCACTTCCATGAGAAGCACACCGTCGATCATCCCCCCTTTCTGAAGGGCGAGGGCCTCGAGCACATCGAGCCCGTCCGTCGGCCACAGCATGAGGTGATACCCCTGTTCGCGCGCCGTGTTCGCGGCGCCCAGCACGTACTCCAGATCGGCGTTGGACATGCCCCGCTCCCTGGTGGGGAACAGGAGAGCGATGATCATGCTCTTGCCGCCGGCCAGCCCTCGTGCCATGGCGTTCGGTCGATAATCCAGATCCCGCATCGCGGCGAAGATGCGCGACCGCGTCGCATCGGAGATCGGGCGCTTGCCGCTAATGGCATACGACACAGCGGCTTCGGACACTCCTGCGACGCGGGCGACGTCGGCGCGTGTGGCCATGGGTGATCTCCTCGTACTCCGGTGTTCGAGCATGGCGCCTCGAGGGTGCCGTTACTTCATTGTTACATTTCCTTGTTGACGCGCGTCAACCCCCTCACCATACTGGTTCCACGATCGTTGACGCGCGTCAACTCGCACCGAACACGATCTCCGGTATCTCGCAGTCGAGGCCGGTCCAGAAACTCCGATTCCGCGGGGTATGCGTTCTAAGGAGAACACATGAGCAGGCAAGCACACCGCCGGATGCTGCGCAGGGGAGCCCGATCCCTCGCGCTGGGCAGCGGCATCGTCATCACCGCCCTCCTGGCTGCCGGATGCGCGTCCGGCGGGGGGGAAGCGCCCGACGCCGGCGACGCCACCGGCACGATCACCATCTGGGCACAGGAAGGTCAGGAAGGCGAGGTGCAGGCGGCCAAAGACGTCGTCGCCGCCTTCAACGAGTCGCAGGACGACATCACGGCTGAACTGACGCTCATCCCCCAAGCGACGTACGGTCAGACGCTGGCGTCGACCGATGTCGACGCGCTACCGGACGTCTACGAGTTCGACGGCGAGACGCTGGGTGCGCTCGTGTACGCGGGCAAGCTGCGCCAGCTCGACGGACTCGTCGCAGACGACACCATCCAGTCGCAGATCCCGTCGATCCTCGCCGAAGGGACCTACTCGGACGGCAACGTGTACGCGGTCGCACAGTACGACTCCGGACTCGGGCTCTACGGGAACGCATCGCTGCTGGCCGCGGCGGGGATCACCGACGTGCCGACGACGGTCGAGGACGCCTGGACGGTCGATGAGTTCCAGGACGCGGTCGTCGCGCTCGCCGGCGTCACGCCCGGCGGCAAGGGACTGGACATCAAGGAGAACTACGCCGGCACCTGGCCCGGGTATGCCTTCACCCCGGTCGTGAACTCTGCGGGTCAGCCCCTCGTGAAGGGCGGGTCGGCCGAGGGCACCCTGAACGCGCCCGAGGTCGCTGACGCTCTTACGCGGTTCGCGACGTGGCGGCAGTACGTCGATCCCAATGCCGACGACAAGGCGTTCACCGATGGGCGCGTCGGCCTGTCGTGGGTCGGCCACTGGAACTACCCCTCCTACGCCGAGGCTCTCGGTGATGACCTCGTCGTGCTTCCGCTGCCCGACTTCGGCAATGGCACCAAGAGCGGGCAGGGTTCCCACGCGTGGGGCATCGGTGCGAACTCCCCGAATGCCGCGGCCGGTGCGAAGTTCCTCGAGTTCCTGATGCAGGACGAGTGGATCACCCAGATCACGACGGCCAACGGTGCCGTTCCCGGCACGACGTCGGCCATCGCGGCGAGCGAACTGTACGCCGAGGGTGGGCCGCTGCGCCTGTACTACGACCAGCTCCAGCTCACGTGCGGCTCGGAGCCGCCGACGCCCGACTGTGTCACCGTGCCGCGCACGATCAGCCCCGCCTGGCCCGTGATCAACAGCGCGTTCAGTGAGGCGTTCTGGGCGATCTACGGAGGAGCCGACGCCCAGACCGAGCTCGACAAGGCCGTGAAGACCATCGATCTCGACTACGCCGACAACGGCGGGTACGAGGACTGACGATCAACGATCCGGGCGCGGCGGGGGCCGCGCCCGGATCACCCCCTCAGCGTCGAGACAAGGAGCACGAGCATGTCCATCACCGCCGTCCCCATCCAGACCGTGAAGGTGCGCAAGCGCCGATCGACGTTCGGTCACGACCAGCGCGCGGGGCTCCTCATGAGCCTGCCGGCCCTGATCCTGCTCATCGCGATGGTCGTGGTGCCGTTCATCATGGCGTTCGTCCTCTCGCTCTACAACGTGCGGCTGGACAATGCTCGGCCCCCGACGTTCATGGGGCTAGAGCAGTACCGCCGCATCCTGTTCGATCCCGACCTCAGCCCGATCTTCTGGCGCAGCCTGATCAACAACTTCACATTCGCGCTCATCGTGGTGCCGGTCCAGACCGCGCTCGCCGTCGGTCTCGCCGTGCTGCTCAATCAGAAGCTCAAGGGCATCGCGGCCTTCCGCACCTTCTTCTTCCTGCCGGTCGTCTTCCCCATGGCGCTCGTCGCGGTGATCTGGACCCTCATCTTCGCCAGAGACGCGTCCGGCCTGCTCAACGGGTTCCTGTCATGGGTCAGCTTCGGGCTCATCCCGCCGCAGGACTGGCTCGGCAACCCTGCCCTGGCACTGACTTCGATCGCTCTCATGTCGATCTGGGCGGGCGTCGGCTTCCAGATGGTGATCGTCCTCGCGGCACTGCAGGACATTCCGCCCGAGCTCTACGAGGCCGCGTCGATCGACAAGGCCTCCAAATGGCAGCAGTTCGTCCACGTCACGCTGCCGGGCCTGAAGAACACGCTCATCTTCATCATCATGATCACGACGATCTTCTCGCTGCGGCTCTTCGACCAGGTCTACATCATGACCAGCGGTGGCCCGAACGATGCGACGACCACGGTCATGTACCAGGCGGTGACCTCGGCGTTCCTGGAGAACAACGTCGGCCGCGGCTCGGCGATGACAGTCGTGTTCGTCATCATCATCATGCTCATCACGCTCGTGCAGCGCCGTCTGCTGCGCCAGGACAAGGAGATCTCATGAGCACGTCCACCCTGACCCGCGGCGACGCTGCCGCGGCACGGCGCAGCGGCCCTTCGCCACGCGGTCCGCGCCTGACGATGGCTGCCCGCGAGCGTCGTCGCAAGTTCTTCGCGTACGTCGTCCTGTCGATCGTCACACTCTTCTTCTTCGCACCGATCGCGTACATGATCATCGGGTCGTTCAAGCCGTCCGCGAAGGTGTTCGCCGGCATGGCGGGCTTCCTCCCCGTCGATATGTCGTTCGACAACTACATCGGTGTGATCAACAGGTTCAACGGGCCCCAGTCCGGGTACTTCTGGAACTTCTACCTCACGTCGGCGATCGTGAGCTTCTTCATCGTCGTGGGCGGGCTCGTGGTGAACTCGATGATCGCGTACGCCCTGGCCCGTTTGCGCTGGCGGGGTCGCAACGCGGTCCTCACCCTTGTCGTGATCCTCGTCATCCTGCCGTTCGAGGCGATCGCGGTGCCGCTGTTCTACCTCCTGAACGATTACCGGAACACGTACTTCGTGCAGTTCCTGCCGTTCATCGCCTCGGCGTTCTCGATCTTCCTCTTCTACACGTTCTTCATCGGGCTCCCCGGCGAGATCCAGGAGGCGGCGCGGCTCGACGGCGCCGGCCCGTGGCGCGTGTTCTTCCAGGTGATCGTGCCGATGTCCAAGCCCGTCTTCGCGTCGGTGACGATCCTGAGTTTCCTGGCGGCGTGGTCGTCGTTCCTCTTCCCGGTCATGATGATCGACCAACCGGCCGTGCGGCCGCTGCCGCTCGCGATCGCGGTGTTCAAGGCTCAGCCGCCGACCGACTGGGGACAGATCTTCGCGTTCGGTGTCCTGCTGGTGATCCCCGTCGTCGTCGTGTTCCTGCTGTTCCAGCGGTTCTTCATCCAGAGCGTCGCTTCGTCCGCCGTGAAGGGGTAGTCGATGCCGCCCGCCACGATCACCGATGTGGCACGCGCAGCGGGGGTCTCGCCCTCCACCGTCAGCAGGGCGCTGAACGGGGGGAGGGCCTCCGCGGCCACGATCGACCAAGTCAATCGGGCCGCCGCGAGCTTGAAGTACCGTCCGTCCTACATCGGCCGCGTCCTTTCGGCCGGGAGAACGGACAGCGTCGCCGCCGTGGTCGCGTCCCTGCGTCGCAGTGCTCTCATCGAAGCGCTCGGCGGACTCCATGCCGAGGCGGCTCGGCAGGGGTTGAGCGTGACGCTCGTCGAGCCCTCCGGGGGGCAGGGGCGCGATGACGCCGCGTTCCTGCGCCGAGACCGAGACCGCTTCGACGGCATCGTCCTCCTCGGTAGAACTGTCGCCGAGAGTGAGCGCGAGATCGGCGGTGAGAAGCTCATCGCCATCGGCTCTTACGGGAAGGACGAGACCGTCGGAACGCTGGACCCGACGGCGACGGCGGCGGAGCATCTGCGCAGGCTCGGGCATCGAAGCGTTCACTACATCGGTGTTGCCCATGCCGACCCGGAACGCACGGACTACGACGGTTCCCGTGAGACCAGCTTCTTCCGCTCGTGTTCCGACTCGTTCGTCGCCGCGACGAGCTCCGGAACCGCGCCCACCGTTGAGGGCGGCTTCTCAGCGACCGTGACAGCGGTGACCGGGAGTTCGGCGCGTCCGTCGGCACTGATCGCCGGAACCGCGGAAATCGCGATCGGATCCGCGACGGCGCTCCGACAGCTGGGATTGCACGTGCCGGGCGACATCGCTCTGATCGGGATCGAGGATCACCCTCTCGCCGCACTCCTCGGTGTGACCACGATCGACGTCGGCTCGGAGGCGCGAGGACGCCGAATCGCGTGCGATGTCGCAAAAACTCTGCATCCGGAGGCGGTCGACATGTCCGCCGTCCCGCCGGTATCCGCGCCGCGCGTCAGTCTGCGGCTGCGATCGTCGTGCTAACGCTTCAGGCTGGCGCTGGCTGATGTCGCCGAGGGGCGTCGCATCCGGCGCGACCATGCGACTGGTCGGTTTGTCCAGGAGCTCTTCCGGCATCCGGATCGGTCCTCGTCCGCGGCTGACTCGAGGACTACAGTGACGGGCATGAGGCCCGTCATCGCCGGCACCACCATGCCCATCCTCGAGATCACTCTCGACCCCGGAGAGTCCGTCGTCGCGGAGGGAGGCGATGTCGCCTGGCTCAGTCCCGGGATGCAGCTGGACACCTCGACCGCGCACGGCTCCGGCGGCCAGGGCGGCTTCATGAGCAGCCTCAAGCGCGTCCTCGGGGGTGGGCAGCTCTTCCTCACCCGCTACACCGCACCCGCCGGCGGACTCGTCGCCTTCGCGGCCCAGCTGCCGGGGACCATCCGCGAGGTGCAGATCGATCCGGCGGACAACTTCATGATCCAGTCCGGCTCGTACACCGCCAGCACGCCGGACGTGGAGGTGTCCGTCGCGCTGCAGAAGAAGCTCGGCGCGGGCATCTTCGGCGGGGCAGGGGTCGTCTTCCAGAAGCTCTCCGGCAACGGGACGGCCTGGGTGCAGCTCGCGGGCGAGATCACCGAGTACGAGCTCGCGGCGGGCCAGTCGCTGCTCATCCACCCGGGGCACCTCGCCATGTTCCGCGCGGAGATGCCCCTCGAGTTCGCCAGCATCAAGGGGATCAAGAACAAGTTCTTCGGTGACTCCCTGTTCCTCGCGGAGCTGCATGGACCCGGTCACGTCTGGCTGCAGTCGATGAACGCCGCGAAGCTCGCCGCGGCGATCGAGCCCTACCTGCCGCAGCAGAGCGGCGACAAGAACTGACCGCCTAATCCCTCCGCCGCGCGGACGCCAGCCCTCGCGTCCGTGCGCCGGATTCCGTAGCGTCGAGGCATGGCGCGCGACGAGTATCGACCCGAAGAGCTCTACACCGGACCCATCGATCTTCCCCTGCAGCAGATCGTCGACGACGAGGCAGGCGAAGCCGACAAGCCCGAGATCAGCTACGACGAGCAGCGCTATCCCGCCCGCCCGCGCCGCCTCCGCCCGCGCGACGTGGTCGGCGGCCGGGTGCGCCGCAACACGACCGACCCGCGCACCGCGAACGGCTCGAACCCGTCCTACATCGAGTGGCTCGTCCGGCAGTCGATGCTGAAGGACGCCGATGTGCTCGCCCGCCAGCTGTCGGGCCAGCCCTCGATGTGGCGGAACCCTTACGCCCGGCCCGACGCGCGGCGCGCGATCGCGACGAGCGACGTGTGGTTCACGGCGTACCCCATCTCGCTCATCACCCGCCCGGGCCAGTCCTTCCTCTCGGCGCTCGGCGCGGAAGAGCTGTGGGCCGCGTTCGACCGGGTGGGTATCACCGCGATCCACACCGGACCGGTCAAGCGCGCGGGCGGCATCGCCGGCTGGCTGGACACCCCGAGCGTGGACGGTCACTTCGACCGCATCAGCACCGCGATCGACCCCGCTTTCGGCACCGAGGACGAGTTCCGCGCGCTGTGCGACGTCGCCGACAGCCACGGCGGCAGCGTGATCGACGACATCGTGCCGGGCCACACGGGCAAGGGCGCCGACTTCCGCCTCGCCGAGATGGGCTTCAAGGACTACCCCGGCATCTACCACATGGTCGAGATCCAGCCGGAGGATTGGATGCTGCTGCCGGACGTGCCCGACGGCACCGACAGCGTGAACCTCGACGCGGCGACGGAAGCCGAACTCGCGGACCGGGGCTACATCATCGGCGCCCTGCAGCGCGTCATCTTCTACACGCCGGGGGTCAAGGAGACGAACTGGAGTGCGACGGCTCCGGTCCTCGGCCCCGACGGCGTCACGCGGCGCTGGGTCTACCTGCACTACTTCAAGCAGGGGCAGCCCTCGATCAACTGGCTCGACCCCACGTTCGCGGGCATGCGCCTCGTGATCGGCGACGCCCTGCATTCGCTCGGCGAGCTGGGAACGAGCGCACTGCGCCTGGATGCCAATGGATTCCTCGGCGTGGAGGTGAGTGCGGAGGGCCTGCCCGCCTGGTCGGAGGGGCACCCGCTCTCACACGCGGCGAACCACATCATCGCGGGGATGGTGCGCAAGGTCGGTGGCTTCACGTTCCAGGAGCTCAACCTCACGATGGAGGACATCCGCGACACCGCGGCGGTCGGGGCCGACCTGTCCTACGATTTCGTCGGCCGCCCGGGCTACCACCACGCCCTCGCGACCGGCCAGACCGAGTTCCTCCGCCTCGCCCTCACATCCTCGCTCGCGCTGGGCGTCGCTCCCGTGCAGCTGGTGCACGGTCTGCAGAATCACGACGAGCTCACGTACGAACTCGTGCACTGGGCGACGCGTCACGCCGATGAGCTGTACCGATTCCGTGGCGACGAGATCTCGGGCCGCGACCTGGCCGAAGTCGTGCGCGCCGAGCTCACCGAGAGCCTGACCGGGACGGCGGACTACAACCGGGTGTTCACGCAGAACGGCATCGCGTGCACGACGACCTCGCTCATCGCCGCGGCGCGGGGTGTCGAACGGCTCGAGGACATCACCGAGGCCGAGATCCCGGCGATCCGTGACGCCCACCTTCTCCTCTGCGCCTACAACGCGTGGCAGCCCGGGGTGTTCGCGCTGTCCGGCTGGGACCTGGTGGGGATGCTCACCGTTCCGGCGACCGACGTGCGCGATCTGATCGCGGCCGGCGACACCCGTTGGATCGAGCGGGGCGCCCACGACCTCCTCGACGTGGCGCCCGAGGCGACCCGTTCGGCCGCGGGGATGCCGCGCGGGCGTTCGCTGTACGGATCGCTGCCGGCGCAGTTGTCCGACCCCGATTCGTTCGCGTCCCGCCTGTCCTCCATCATCGCGCTGAGACGCGAGCACGCGATCGCGACCGCGACGCAGATCGACATCCCCGAGGTCGCCCATGCCGGGATGCTGGTCCTGGTGCATCGCCTCGACGACGGCGATGCCGATTCCGACGCCGCGACGCAGGTCACGGTCTTCAACTTCTCGGCGGAACCGACGGACGGGACGGTCCGATCGGAGCACCTCACGCCGGGCAGTGCGGTGGTGGACGTATCCACCGGCGCGGCGATCGGCCGGGTCGATGACCTGAACAGCTTCACGGTCTCGCTGCCGGGATACGGGGCGGCGTTCCTCCTGCTCGAGGCCGACGAGCAGGGCTGACTCAGGCGAGCGCGGCGTCGATGCCGGCGAGGGGGACGGGCAGCCAGTCCGGACGATTCCGGGCTTCGTAGATCGCTTCGTACACCGCCTTGTCCAGCACGAGGGCCCGAAGGACGACATCGTCCAGTTCGACGGCGCCCTGCGCGCGCGTGTAGGCATCGAGGAACGCGGCGCGGCACGCGGCCGCCCAGTGCGCGGCGTCATCGCGGCCGCCGACGGCGCCGGCGTAGTCGAACGACCTGAGCATGCCGGCGACGTCGCGGGTGGCGAGGTCCGGGATCGCACGCTCCGCCATCGGACGCAGGGGCTCGCCCTCGAAGTCGATGATGCGCCAGCCGTCCTCCGGAACGGCGAGCACCTGCCCGAGGTGGAGGTCGCCGTGGATGCGCTGCAGCCGCGGCCACGGTCGCGCGAGCGCGTCGTCGTACGCGGAGGCGATCGCTTCGGCGCGCGCTGCGACGGCGGGCACCTCGCTCATCGCGATCGACAGGCGTCGGCGCCAGGCGACCTCGGTCGCGCCGACGGACTCTGCATCCGCCGGCATCGTCTCGAGGTGGGTGCGGAGGGCGCCGTGGACGCCGGCGACGGCCGCGCCGAGTTCACCGGAGGCGCGTGTGAAGTCGGTGTCCGCCCGCGCGGCCGCCAGGGCGATCGACCAGCCGTCCCGCACTCCGGGCAGGAACTCCTGCGCGAATCCGAGAGTGCCGTGCGCGGTGCCGCCCGGACGGCCGATATCCGGCCACTGCGCGTCCAGGTTCCCGAAGAAGCGCGGGACATACGGCGATCCGGCGTCGCTCAGCACACGCTGGACGGTCACATCGGGGTTCTCCCCGTGATGCAGGGTGCGGAAGAGCTTCAGGATGATCGTGGGTCGGTCGTCCTCCTCGAACACGATCGACGTGTTCGACTGCTCTCCCGTCAGCACACGCGATCCACGCACGCGCTCGACGTCGACTCCCATGTCGGCGAGCAGACCGATCGTGAACGGCGGATGCTGCGCGGCATCGATCAGGGGCCCGGAGGCGTCGGACGCGACGGTCTCGGCATCCGTGCCCGCTGCGGGTCGGGCGAGCGGGACGTGGTACAGCGTCGGTCGGGAACCCGCGTCGTCCATGACGAGGTAGCGGACGGCCTCCCGGGTGGGCTGGGCGTCGAGGATCCTCAGGCGCGGGTCGTGGCTCTTGCCCGCGAACCAGCGCTGACGCGACACCCACACGCTCAGATCCGCGGTGAAAGACATGCTCAGCGGGCTTCCGACGCCCTGCTCCGCACGCGGAAGAGCATGCTGAGCTCCCGGGTGGCTCTCACGACGCCGTCCGGGTCATCCGCGTCGTCGAGGTCGTCGAACGTGCTGCGGAACCCGGGTGGCGGGGGTGCGTCCGACAGAGACGTCGGCTGATAGGCCATCGTCCAGTCCCCGAATTGCCGGTGCGACGGGTGGCCCTCGTTAAGGATGCGCGGTGACGTGTGGCGGGGATCCCGCTCGATCTTCGCGTAGAGGGCGCGCACCTCCGCCTCGGGTCCTTCGAGGAACTGCACGAATCGACCGCTGCGGTACAGCAGCAGGCCGCTGATGCCCTTCGACTCGTTGAGCACGCGGCACTGGCTCAGCAGTTCGGCGAGGTCGGCGTCGCCGAACGTCGAGGCGGCGTTGCTCGCGTACACCAGGGAGTACAGACCCGCTTCGGGTGCGGCATCCGTCATGGTCGTTCCCCCTGCGCCGCCGCTTCCAGTACTGTCCGCATCGCTTCGGGCAGATCGGCGCACGTACGGATCGGCTGCGTGTGCGCGTCCATCGCCGCGAAGCGCCCGTCCGGCAGCGTGTCGATGCAGCCCAGGAACGCGCCCTCGAGGCTGCCCACATAGAACCCGTCGTCGACGCGCGCCCACGTCGCGTCGGCGATATCGGCACCGGTCATCATGCTCGTCCTTTCAGGATCAGGTTCCAGTAGACCCACGGCAGGATGTGCCGGTCCACGAGGAACGACAGGCGGCGCGCCCGATACAGGCTTTTCCAGCCGGGTACGGTCGGTGCCAGGCGCCCACGCCCGTCGAACTCGGCGAACACGAGCGCGCGTCTGCTGACGGTGATGGGGCAGACCGAGTACCCGTCGTACCGGGCGGTCGGCGACTGCGCGCGCAGGGCCGCGCGGATGTTCGTCGTCACCACTTTCGCCTGCGGGCGGATGCCGCCGCCCGAGCGCAGGGTGTCCACGGTCGCCGCGTCGCCGACGGCCCACACGTTCGCGAACCGGCGCGAGCGGAGCGTGCCGGGGTCGTTGTCGACGAACCCGTGGGGGTCCGCCGGATCGGAGAGGCCGGATGCGGCGATGAACGCCGGCGGTGACTGCGGCGGGGCGGCGTGCAGCAGATCGTAGGCGAGCACCTCGGTCCGGCCGTCCTGTTCGATCACGACCTCACCCGTGCGCACCTCGCGAACGCGGGCGGAGAAGCGCGACTCGATGCCGTAGGCGTCGAGCGCGCGCTGGAGCTCGCTGCTGATCGCCGGGATGCCGAAGGCGGCGGGCTCGGGGGAGAGGAAGACGACGCGGATGCCGGCGAGGACTCCGCGCGCGCGCCACCAGTCGCACGCGAGGTACATCGGCTTCTGCGAGACGCCGGCGGCCGAGGCGGGTTCGGGCTGCTGGACGAAGACGACCGTTCCGCCGCGGACGTCGCGCAGCGCGTGCGAGGCCTTCGCGGCGAGATCGAGCGTGTAGCTCGAGACGCCGTCCGGGCGCTTCATCGCGTCCTCGAGTCCGGGGACGGCGTCGTAGCGGGTTTCCAGCCCCACCGCGATCACCAGGTGCTCGTAGCCGACCCGGTCACCCGATTCCAGTTCGACGGACGAGTCGTTCGGATGCACCCGGACGACGCGATCGCGGATCCACGCGACCCCGCGCGGCGTGACGGATGCCTGCGGGCGTCCCGCCTGCGACGCCCGAGCGAGGCCCCCGGCGATGTACGACTGCAGGGGCGCGAACACGTGCTGCTCGCGCGGCTCGATCACCGCGATGTCCTGGATGCCGGCCCGGCGCAGGCGACCCGCGACCGAGAGCCCTCCGTTTCCGCCGCCGATGATCAGGACGCGATGGCGGCGGGCAGGAGAAGGCATGCTTCCACTCCACACGGCCGCGCGGCGGATCGCAAAGGGTTGACACGGGTGTCCCCCAGAACCACAGCGCGCTCGGTGGGCGGTCCGTGCTGCTCCCGCCACGCGGATGCCGCGCATCGTGTCCACCGAGCCGGCCGGGAACGCATTCGGTGGGCGCGTTCTGCGGTATCGAGCTTGTGGATGCCGCGCAACGTGCCCACCGAGCCGTCGCGTGGAACCGGCCCTCAGCCCATCGTGATGATCTGGCGCGTCGCCCGACCTTCGCTGAGCTCGTCCATGGCTTCGTTGATCTGGGCGAGGGGCACGGAGGACGAGATGAGGCGCTCGACGGGGAGCCGGCCGTTCCGCCACCACTCGACGAAGCGCGGGATGTCGCGTGCGGGGACGGCGGAGCCGAGGTAGCTGCCCGTGATCGTGCGGGCGCCGGCGACGAGGTCGAGCGGTGAGACCGCGGCTCGTGCGTCCGGGTGGGGGAGGCCGACCGTGACCATGGCTCCGCCGATCGCGGTCAGTGCGAGCGCCGTCTCGAACGCACGGGCGCTTCCGGCGGCCTCCAGGACGCCGTCTCCGTTGATCCCGGCGGCGATCGCGTCAGCGGGGGAGTAGACCGCGTGGGCGCCGAGCGCGAGCGCGGCCTCGAGCTTCGCGGGAGCAGCATCCACTCCCACGACCTCGACGCCGTCGTGCGCCAGCGCGGTGAGCAGGCCTGCCATACCGACCCCGCCGAGGCCGACGACGATGACGCGCTGGCCGGCCAGCGGGCGCACCACGTTGACGATCGCGCCTCCGCCGGTCAGGACGGCGCAGCCCATCAGCGCGGCGACGTCTGCGGGCACGCCGTCGCCGACGGCGACCAGGCTGCTGCGGTGCAGGACGGCGTGGGTCGCGAATCCGGAGACGCCGAGGTGGTGCGCGATCGGCTCGCCCCGGCGGGTGAGGCGGCGACCTCCGCCGAGGAGCTCGCCCGCGCCGTTCGCGGCGCTCCCGTTGCGGCAGGGCACCCGTCCATCGGTCGCGCACTCGGGGCAGGAACCACAGCGCGGGAGGAAGCTCGCCACGACGGCATCCCCCGGTCGGAGGTCGTGCACGTCGTCGCCGACGGCTTCGACCACACCCGCGGCCTCGTGTCCGAGCAGCATGGGGAGCGGCCGCGGGCGGTCGCCGTTGACGACCGAGAGGTCGGAGTGACAGACGCCGGCCGCCTCGACGCGGATGAGCACCTCGGACGCGCCGGGGGCCTCGAGCTCGATGTCCTCGACCACGAGCGGGCGGGATGCCGAATACGGCCGCTCCGCACCAGAGCGCTCGAGCACTGCTCCCGTCACACGCACGTCGTTCTCCTTCGTTCCCGCGGCCCGACCGCTGTCACGACGCGACCACCGGGCATCCCAGGTCGGCCGCGACGGCGCGCATCGCCGAGGCCGCGGCCTCCACGGTCATCAAGGCATTCCCGCCGACGATGTGCAGCCCGTACGCGTCCTCGAGCGCCACGAACGTCATCGCGAGTGTCTCATCGTCCAGGCGCGGGGCGAACGCTCCTGTCGCGCGACCCCGCGAGACGATGCCGCGGTAGGTCGCCAGCTGGCGGAGGTACAGCGCCTGCACGAGCTCGTCGTGCGCCGACGCATCGCCGGCGAGCGCGTCGAACTGGTAGAGCAGGCCCATCAGCGCATCGTCCGGCCCGGTCGGCAGACCCGCCGCGATCGCGACCGCGAGCTGCACACGCGGATCCTCGATCTCTGCCAGGGCCGCGTCGCGCGCGGTGCAGAACCGCTCGATGCCTGCCGCGTGCGCTTCACGCAGCAGCGCGTCGAGATCGTCGTAGTAATAGAGGACGGCACCGCGCGTGAGACCGGCGCGCTGCGCGACGTCGGTGAGGGAGAGCGCCCGCAGGCCGCGCTCGGCGCCCACGGCGAGCGTGGCGTCGATCAGCGATGCGCGCCGGCCTTCTTGACGACGAGGACGAGCCATTCCTTGACACTAACGCAAAAGAATGTCAGGCTCGCGACCATTCTTTAACGATCGTGTCAAAGAATCATCCTCCGCCGACGCAAAGGAGCGATCGTGTCCCCTCACACCGACACCGGCGACCACGCACCCCTGGACACCGCAACCCTGACCACGCACGGTGCGAGCCTGTCCCGCTCGCTCGGGCTGGGAGGCAACGTGCTCATCACGCTCTCGGGCATCTCCCCGGCATCCAGCGTGTTCATCCTCGGCGGCGCCGCGCTCGCCGTCTACGGCACCGGGGTGTTCTGGGGATTCCTCCTCGCCGGTGTGATCAGCATCCTGGTCGGCTTCTGCTACGCCGAACTCGGGTCGCGGCATCCGATCGCCGGCGGCGACTACACGCTGGTCAGCCGGGTCCTCGGTCCGGCGGCAGGATCCGCTGTCTTCTTCATCAGCCTGGTGAGCCTCCCGCTCATCATCGCGATCTTCGCCCTGGGCGTCGCCGACTACCTCGGCGTCGCGATCGCAGGTCTGGATCCGCTGTGGACCGCGCTCATCGTGATCGTCCTCACCACGATCACGGCGTGCTTCAACATCCGCACGAACGCCTGGGTGACCGGTGTCTTCCTGTTCATCGAGATGGCGGCGCTCGCGCTGCTGGCGCTCCTGGGCTTCATCCACGTCGAGAGGCCCATCACCGCACTGCTGCAGCCCGAATTCCTCGACACCGCGACCGGCGGCCTCGCGCCGCTGGGGATCGCCGGGCTCGTGCTGGCCGTCACGCAGGGGATCTTCTCGTACAACGGCTACGGCGGGGCGATCTACTTCGCGGAAGAGACCCGGAACGCCCGTCGCACGATCGCCCGTGCGGTGCTGTGGAGCGCGCTCATCACCGTGATCGCCGAGCTCGTGCCGCTCACCGCGATCCTGCTGGGGGCGAGCTCCCTGCCCGAGCTGTTCGGCGCGGCGCTGCCGGTCGAGCACTTCCTCGCCGAGCGGTCCGGGCCCGTGATCACGATCTTCGTCCTCGTCGCGATCGCGTTCGCGATCATCAACGCCATCATCGCGATCGCGCTGCAGTCGGGCCGGCTGCTGTTCGCCGCGGCCCGCGATCAGGCGATGCCCGCCGCGCTGGCCCGACCCCTCTCGCGCATCTCGACGCGCACCCGGATGCCGATCACGGCCACCCTGACGGTGGGGGTGATCTCGCTTGCGGCGTGCTTCGTGCCGTTGGATGTGCTGCTGAACGCCACCGGCTCGACCCTCGCGTTCAGCTACGGCTTCATCGCGGTCGCCGCGCTCGTCGCCCGTCGCACGCGGTCCGGCGATGCGCCGGGGACCTACCGGATGCCAGCATGGCCGGTCGCGCCCGTCGTGGCGATCCTGGCGATCGCGACGATCTTCGTGATCGGCATCCTCGATCCGGCGCAGTGGCTGAGTCTCGGCATCGCCGCGAGCATCGTCGCGGCCGGATTCCTCTACTACCTGGTCTATCTCCGCACGAACCCCGCCACTGCCCACCTGCTCTCGGGAACCGACGACGAGGAGACCCTCTGATGCTCGACCTGCTCATCACCGGCGCCCGCGTGCGCACGTTCGCTCCCGATGCCCCCTTCGCCGAAGCGATCGGCGTCGTGGGCGACCGGATCGCCTACGTCGGCGATGCCTCCCAGGCTCCTGCGGCGCAGCGCGTCATCGAGGCGGACGGGCGGCTGGTCACCCCGGGCATCGTGGACAGCCACAATCACCTGCTGCTCGGGTTCGACGAGGACGCCGTGAGCCTGGAGGGCGCTCATGATCTCGTCGAGGTGCGGCGGCGCATCGCGGACTTCGCGGCGCGGCGGCCCGAGCTGGCATGGGTGTGCGCCGAGAACGCCGTGTACTCGATCGTCGAGAACCGCCGTCCGAATCTCCGCGACCTCGACGGCCTGACCGATCGGCCCGTCTTCGTCACGACGTACGACCAGCACTCGGTGTGGCTGAACCGCGTGGCACTGGATGTGCTCGGCATCTCCCGCGGCGGCGACATCGCCTGGGGTCGGCCGGAACGGGATGCCGAGACCGGCGAGCCGACCGGCTGGGTGACCGACTTCTACACGAGCGCGATGACCGCCGCGGGACTCGCCGAACTCCAGCGCGACATCCCGATGTACTCCCCGGAGCGCCGCTACCGGAAGATCCTGGCGAGCATGCGGATGGCGACCTCGGTCGGGATCACGACCGTGGTCGAGCCGCAGGTGCCGCTCGCGGAGCTGCCGCTGTTCGAGCGCGCGCTCGCTGCGGGGGAGCTGTCCTCGCGCGTGATCGCCGCCCTGTTCCACCCGGTGGGCGCGGACGGGGCGTTCCGCCGCACCCTGCGCGACACCATCGACCGCTTCCCCGTGGACCCGCGGCTGAGCGTCGGCCCCGTGAAGCTGTACGCCGACGACGTGATCGAACCGCACACGGCGTTCATGCTCGAGGACTACGCGAACCGCGCGGGGCGTCGTGGCCGGCCCAGCTACCCGGGCCGCGAACTCGTCGACATCATCACCGAACTGGACAGGCTGGGTCTGCAGACCCACACGCACGCGACGGGGGATGCCGGCGTCCGGCTCGCCCTCGACGCGATCGAGAACGCGGCACGGGCCAACGGCACGCGCGATCGCCGCCACGGCGTCGTGCACGTCGAGTGCCTGCATCCCGACGACCTGCCCCGGTTCCGGCAGCTCGGCGTGACGGCGGCGATGCAGCCGCGGCACTGCTCACCCGACCTGGTCGCGGGCACATGGATGGACAACGTCGGCGAGGAGCGCTGGGATCGGGCATGGCGGTTCCGGAGCCTCCTCGACGACGGCGCGACCGTGGCGTTCTCCAGCGACTGGCAGGTGGGGGAGATGGACCCGCTCGTCGGGATGTACTCGGCGGCCACGCGCGCGGGCCTGGACGGCTCGGATGCGTGGACGGCCTCTGAGCGCGTCGGGATCGATCGCGCGCTGGAGGCGTACACCGTGCACGGCGCACGCGCCTGGCATCGGGAGAGAGAGATCGGCCGCCTCGCGCCGGGGATGCTCGCGGACATCGTCATGTGGTCGGGCGACCTCCTCGCGCACGAGCACGACCCGTCGCGACTGCTCGGCGAGCACGCCGAGGTCACGCTCGTCGGCGGACGCGTCGAGCACTCGCGGGGTGCGGTGACGGATGCCGTCGGCGCGGTTCTCGATGATCCGGCAGGTTCTGCGCCCGCCGCCGACCCGCACGCGCACGAGGCCGCGCACGCGCATTGAGCGCACTCCTTCGCGGGCTCCGCCGCGATCGGTCATCGAACCGTAAGGATCGCGGCTGTGCCGCGGTACGACGCGGTGGCACTGTCGAAGAGTGGACAACGCCTCTTCTCCAGCCGTCGCCGTCATCGGTGGGTCGGGTCTCTACGAGCTCTTCGACGGTCCGTCCGAGCGCGTCGAGGTCGCGACGCCTTTCGGTGACACCGTCGTCCTCACCTCGGGAGAGCTCGGCGGTCGGGAGATCCTGTTCCTTCCGCGGCACGGAGCCGACCACTCCGTTCCGCCCCACCTGATCCCGGCGCGCTCGACGATCTGGGCGCTCGCCTCGCTCGGGGTGCGCGCGCTGATCTCGACCGCCGCCGTCGGATCCCTGAACCCGGCTCTTCCGGTCGGCACGATCGCGGTGCCCGATCAGCTCGTGGACCGGACGTGGGGTCGGCGGGATTCGTACTTCGACGGCTCCACGGTGCGTCACCTGCCCTTCTCCGACCCGTTCGGGTCCCGTCTGCGCGAGCTCGCGCTGCAGTCGTGTCCGGAGCTCGTGGACGGTGCGACCGTGCTCGTGATCCAGGGGCCGAGGTTCTCCACCCGCGCCGAGTCGACGATCAACCGCACCGCCGGGATCGACCTCGTCAACATGACCCTCTACCCCGAAGCGGCGCTCGCCGCGGAGCTGGGGATCGACATGGTGGCGCTGTGCCTGGTGACCGACGTGGACAGCGGCGAGACGGCGGAGGAGGCCGTGACCGCGGAGACGGTCTTCGCCCGCCTGGCCGAGGCGCGACCCCGATTGATCTCGGCGATCGCACGGATCGCGGCGTCCGTCCCGCGGGACTACGTCGCGCGTGAGCTGATCGACCGGGATGCGGTCGCCGGGGTGATGGCGGGCCGCAGCCGGTGAGCGTGCTGCTGGTCACCGGGGGAGCGGGCTTCATCGGCTCGCGCGTCGCGTCGGCGGCGCTCGCAGAGGGATGGACCGTTCGCGTGCTGGACTCCCTGTCGCCGGAGGTCCACGCCTCCGCGCCGGCGGCCGTCGCCGGAGTCGAGTTCGTCCGCGGCGACGTCACGGACCCCGCCGCGCTCGATGCCGCTCTGGACGGCGTCGAGGTGGTGAGCCACCAGGCGGCGAAAGTGGGCATGGGCGTGGACGTGTCCGACGCGCCCGCCTACATGCGGATCAACGTCGTGGGCACCGGAGAGCTGATCGCCGCCCTGCGCCGCGCGGACGTTCGCCGGCTGGTCCTGGCCTCGTCGATGGTGGTCTACGGCGAGGGTCGGTACGCCGGGCCGCGCGGCCTCGTGCGGCCGGGGCCGCGGCACGAGGCGGACCTGCGTGCCGGGATGTTCGAGCCGCGCGACCCGGAGACGGGCGAGTCCCTGATGCCGGAGATGACGCGCGAGGATGCGCCGCTGGACCCACGCAGCCTCTACGCCGTCTCCAAGCTCGCGCAGGAGCAGCTCGTCCGGGTCTGGGCGGCCGAGACCGGTGGGCGTGCGGCGATGCTCCGCTACCACAACGTCTACGGCCCCGGCATGCCGCGGGACACGCCCTATGCCGGGGTCGCGGCGATCTTCCGGTCCGCGCTCGAGCGCGGCGACGCGCCGCGGGTGTTCGAGGACGGCGGTCAACGGCGCGACTTCATCCACGTCGATGACATCGCCGGGGCGAACATCGCGGCGCTCGAGTGGACCGCCGGTGCCGGTTCGGATGCACGGGCGTTCAACATCGGATCCGGCGTGGTGACCACGATCCTCGACGTCGCCGACCAGCTCTCCCGCGCACACGGCGGCCCCGCTCCTGTGGTGACCGGGCAGTATCGCGCCGGCGATGTCCGTCACATCACGGCCGACTCCGCTCGCGCGCGTGTGGAACTCGGGTGGATGCCGACGGTGAGCGTCGCCGACGGGATGCGGGAGTTCGCCCGGGCGCCGCTGCGCGGCTGAGTCAGGCGAAGGACTCCTCGCGACCGTGCGTGACGCTCGGCAGGATCAGGTCGAAGCGGCATCCGCCCGCGACGTTCTGGACGGTCACCTCGCCCTGGTGCGCCGTGGCGATGCCGCGGACGATCGCAAGGCCGAGTCCCGCGCCGCTGGAGCGCAGCGGGCCGCTGATGCTGTGCGGATGCTGCTCGGGGGTCCGCGCCGGGACTCCGCGCCAGCCCGGGTCGAACACGCGATGCAGGTCGTCCTCGTCGATTCCGCCGCCCGTGTCGATCACGGTGACCGAGGCGCGTCCTTCGACGACCGATGCGGCGACGGTGATGGGCGATCCGGCGGGGGTGTGCTGAATCGCGTTGAGCAGGAGATTGGATATCGCCCGCGACAGCTCCCGCGGATCGGCGTGGACGACGGCGTCGTTGTCCAGCCCCGCCTCGATCCGGATCTCGTGGCCCTGGGAGACGGGTCGCAGCTCCGCGACCGTGTCCGAGATGACGTCGTACAGGGACACGTCCTGCAGGCTCAGGCGGAGGGTTCCCGAGTCGATCTTCGACAGCTCGAACAGGTCGTCCACCATGGCGGACAGCCGGGAGACCTGCTCGCGCATCTGCCGGTGGTAGCG
Organism: Microbacterium lacus; assembly: GCF_039531105.1. Lineage (NCBI taxonomy): Bacteria > Bacillati > Actinomycetota > Actinomycetes > Micrococcales > Microbacteriaceae > Microbacterium > Microbacterium lacus. Next base: position 3,246,565 of record NZ_BAAAPK010000001.1, on the reverse strand, counting down.
CTGCGGATCCGTGGCCAGGTCGTCCTCGAGCGCTTCGGCCATCGACATGATCCCCGCCAGCGGCGTGCGCAGGTCGTGGGCGATCCACGCGACCAGTTCCCGCCGCGACTCCTCGATGCGGTGCTCGCGCTCGCGCGACTCGGCGAGCTTCGTGCTCATGGCCACCAGCTCGGCGGCCAGCGCCCGGAACTCCGCGCCGGACTGCGGCCCGACGGCATCCACGCGCTCCCCGGCGCCGATGCTGCGCGCCGCGTGCGAGAGCGACCGGGTGTTGCGCACCACGACCAGGCCGAGGACCGCCACCAGGGCGAGCGAGACGGCGCCGGAGAGCACCGCGACGTTCACGGCGACGGTCAGATCGTGCGCGGAGATGAACATGAGCCACGACGCACCGACCATGCTCGCGATCACCGCGAGCACTGCGGCAAAGACGAGCACGCACACCTGGACGGCGAGCGAGGACCGGCGCAGCACGAACAGCGCGGCGACGGCGACGCCGCCGATCGCCAGGGTGATCGCGAGCGACAGGCCCGCCACTTGCAGGAGGTCAGGCCAGCTCATGCGTCCCCCCGTCCGATGTCCAGTCGGTAGCCCACGCCCCACACCGTCGTCAGCAGGGTCGGCTGCGTGGGATCGGGCTCGATCTTCTCGCGCAGCCGGCGCACGTGCACGGTGACCGTCGAGAGGTCTCCGTAGGTCCACCCCCACACCGAGGTCAAGAGCTCGTCACGACTGAACGCCTGGCGCGGGTGCTTCACGAGGAACGAGAGCAGATCGAACTCCCTGACCGTCAGCGGCAGCAGCACACCGTTCATCTTCGCCACGCGCGCAGCCGGGTCGATGTGGAACGGACCGCGGTCCAGGGCCGATTCGGGGGCGTGCTCGCCGAGGGAGCGGCGCAGGACGGACTGCACGCGCAGCACCAGCTCACGCGGCGAGAAGGGCTTGGTGAGATAGTCGTCGGCGCCCGCCTCGAAGCCGCGGATCCTCTCCTCCTCGCTCCCGAGGGCGGTCAGCAGGATGATCGGGGTCGAGCTCGTGGCCCGGATGCGGCGACATGCCTCGATCCCGTCGATGCCCGGCAGCATCCTGTCCAAGACGATGAGGTCGGGTGAGATGCGGGCCTCGGCCTCGATCGCCTCGAAGCCGTCGGCGACGCGGTCGACCACGAACCCGGACGAACGCAGGTACTGCCCGACGACCTCCGCGACGGTCGGGTCGTCATCGACGACGAGGATCCGACGATCGATGAGGTCCTCGTTGCCCAGCGTGCGCGAGGGTTCTGCGATCACATGCACACAGTACGCCTCGCGCCCGGCCGCGACTCCGGGTCCTCCGCAGTCGTCCGCGTTCCGTAAGACTTTCCCGGAGACGGCGACCGACCGCGAGCCTACGTTCAGAGCATGGCCGATGTCGATCTCGTGCTCCCGTGTCTGAATGAGGCGGCGGCGCTGCCCTGGGTGCTCGAGCGTGTCCCGGCGAACGTCCGTGCGATCGTGGTCGACAACGGATCCACCGACGGGTCCGCGGACGTCGCGAGGGCCGCGGGCGCCACGGTGATCACGGAGTCCCGGCGCGGGTTCGGTGCGGCCGTGTCGGCGGGAGTGGAGGCAGCCCGGGCCCCGCTGATCGCCGTCTGCGACGCAGACGCCTCGCTGGATCCCGCCGAGCTGCCGCGGCTGCTTGCTCTGCTCGACGACGGCGCCGATCTCGTCCTCGGCCGTCGCATCCCCACGAAGCGGTCGGCGTGGCCCGCGCACGCCCGCATCGCCAACGGAGTCCTCTCCCGACGGATCGGACGGCTCACCGGGGTCCGGGTCACCGACATCGGACCGATGCGCGTCGCACGCACCGATGCTCTGCGTGGACTCGATCTCCGCGACCGCCGCAGCGGATATCCCCTCGAGATGGTGCTGCGTGCAGCGGCGGCCGGCTGGCGCATCGTCGAGACCGAGGTCGCCTACACCCCGCGGATCGGGCGGTCGAAAGTGACCGGGACCGTGCGCGGAACGCTCACCGCCGTGCACGACATGAACCGCATCCTGCGGGAGGCGCGGGCGTGACGGCGCTGGTGGTGGTCGCGAAGGCGTGCATCCCGGGCAGGGTCAAGACCAGGCTGAGTCCGCCGTTCTCGCTGGAGGAGGCAGCCGAGATCGCTGCGGCCAGCCTCGCCGACACGTTGGCGACCGTCGCATCGCTCGCCGCCCGGCGCATCCTCTACTTCGACGGCGAGCCGGACGGCACATGCCCGGCCGGCTTCGAGGTGATCCCGCAGCGGCAGGGGAGCTTGGACGAACGCATCGCCGCGCTCTTCGACATCCTCGACGAGCCCACGCTCCTGATCGGCATGGACACCCCGCAGGTGAGGGTCGCGGACCTCGTCTGGCCCGTCGAGACGGATGCCGTCATCGGCATGGCTGCGGACGGCGGGTTCTGGATGCTGGGCATGCGTCAGCCGTGCGGCGATGTCGTGCGGGGTGTGCCGATGTCGCGCGCCGACACCGGGGCTCTGCAGCGCGCCGCGCTCGAGCGCGCAGGACTTTCAGTGAGGGAGGCGTCGGTGCTGCGTGACGTCGACGAGGCCGGTGACGCGCAGGAGGTGGCGGCGCTTGTCCCGCAGTCGCGATTCGCGCGCGCCGTCGCCGCCGCGTCGGCACGCCGGAGCGCCGCATGAGCGCCGTGGTCGCCTTCGGGGCGGGGGGAGACGAGCCGTACGCGCTCCTGCTGCGCGCGGCCGAGGGCGGCCGGCTCGCGCTGCGGAGGGTGGGTGATGCGTCTCCGACGCTGCACGTGGATGTCACGGAGTGGCGGGCCCCGGCCAACGTCACCGATCGCGACGTCCTCACCGGGCTCTCCGGGCCGCTCCTGGACGTCGGCTGCGGCCCGGGCCGCATGGTGCGCGCCGCCGAAGAGATCGGGCTCGCCGCACTGGGCGTCGACATCTCCGCGCACGCCGCACGCCATGCGGCGGCCGACGGCACGCCGGTGCTGCGTCGTTCGGTCTTCGAGCGGCTGCCTCTGGAAGGCAGCTGGGCGAGCATCCTGCTCATGGACGGGAACATCGGGATCGGGGGTGACCCGCGGACCCTCCTCGAGCGGTGCGGCGAGCTCCTCGCGCCGGGCGGTGTGGTCCTGGTGGAGGTCGACCGGGACCCCGAACTGGACGAGAGCGCGGTCTACACCGCCGTGGCCGAGGACGGACGGGAAAGCGGCGTCTTCCCCTGGGCGCGCATCGGAGCCGTGCCGCTCGTGCGACTCGCCCTCGAATGCGGGTTCATCGCCGCCGGTGCCTGGGCGGCGGGCGACCGCCGCTTCGTCCAGGTGCGCACACCCGGCCGCGCCCGCTGAATCAGCGGCAGCGCCGCCGCCTGCTCAGCGCCGCCGCCTGCTCAGCGCCGCCGCCTGCTGATCGCCGCCTGGAGCACGCTCGCTCCGACGGCGGCCAGCAGCAGAGCGATGAGCAGGATCGCCAGGTTCAGGCCGTAGTCCAGCGGCAGGACGCTCGGATTGGCCGTCCCGATCGCCTGCTTCGCGATCTCGGGCGCGACCAGAAGCGCCAGGAGACCGCCGGTGGCCACCGCTGCCTGGAAGAGCAGGATCGTGCCATGCGGCACGCGACCCTCCGCCCGGCGGCCGGCGATCGCCAGCGCGAAGACCGCCCCGGCGATGACGACATCGTGCACCACGAGGACGAGGACGAGCCACGTGAGGATGGCCGGGTACTGGCGGGGCGGAATGTCGTTGATCAGTACGAGGCATCCGACGAGCATGCTGAGGATGCCGAGCCCGATGAGGACCGCGCGGACGTCATCCACCGTGAGGAGCCTCCACGTGCGGGGCGCCCGCGACGGCGGGGACGCGGGCGTCACGCGATCACCTCGATCGTGCTGAGCCACTTGGTCTGCAACACGCCGGGTCTGCCTGGGGCGATGAGGCGAGCCGGGAAGCCGTGGTCGATGTCGAGCTCCTCGCCGAAGAGCTCGAGGGCGACGAGCGTGAGAGGGTCGCGCGCGAACTCGGGCTGCATCTGGGTGACGGCGAAACCGCCGCGCGTCTGCAGGCTCGTGATCCGCAGGTGCGCGTCGCCGGCGGCTCCCACCGAGTCCAGCAGATCGCGCAGGCGCGGTCCCCGCCACGCAGCGTCCTGACTCCACCCCTCCACGCACGCGATCGGCAGGACGGCGTCATGCTGGGGCATCGCACGCAGACGCGAGCGCGTGTAGACCTCCCGCACCGGTCCGTTGACGACCGTCAGGGTCCAGTCCGGGGCCGTCGCGCTCTCGAGGACGCCCGCGGCCTCCGCAGTGCGATTGACGGGGAGCATCTGCGGGCCGACCCCGCGTCGGCGCGGCGCGAAGACGTTGAACGGTTCGAACACACGGAACGACTGACCGGCCGTCGTGGTCACGACGAGCCCGGTCGCGACCGCCACGGTCGTGAGGAATCCTCGGCGGGTCTGGTCGGCCGCGCGAGGTTCGCGCACCGCAGGGCTCCGGTCGATCCAGGCGAACAGCCGCCCGGTGACCCCGTGGTCCGGGCCCCAGCCGGTCCGTCGCTGCAACTCGTCGGGCACCTCGGATCCGGCATCCGGATCGGGCTGCGTCTCGAGAGTCGCCTCGGCATCCCCTCTGCGCCAGAAGCGGGCGATGACGGGGAGTTTGACGCCGATGTGGACCGCGAGCGAGCCGACGACGATCCAGGACAGGGCGTAGTGCGTCAACCGGAAGGAGAAGCCGAAGATCGCATAGAGCTGATACGTGTTGAGCAAGCCGGTCGTGATCAGCATGAGCGAGGCGGCGACGAACACCGCGATCGAGACGCGCTCGAGGAAGTGAGCGAGCGAGCGCACCGGCGGGTGCTGGAAGAGCTCGGGGAAGACCGCGAAGAGCTTGGCGAACAGCAGCGGGAAGCACGCGATCCCCGCGGTGATGTGCACGCCCTGCGTGACCTGGTAGATCCACACCGGCCGGGTGGGGAACGTCACCCACGGAAGCGGGTTCTGCAGCAGATGGCTGTACAGCCCCGTGCCGAAGCAGATCAGGAACGCCACCGCGAGGAGACGCCCGATCACCACGGCCATGCGCGGGGTGCGTGCCGGGGAAGCCACCGCATGTCTGGTGCGATGCAGAATCCGCTGCAGTCTGGCTGTGAGAAGCACGTCGGTCACCCCCTGTCGTGCCGACTGTAGGGTGCCGAGGTCGACCGGGACGGCCTCGAGATATGACGAACCGGGGACATCTGATGTCCTGACTCCGTAATGTCTTGCCTCGGCGGCGGGAGTGGGCGGTCCCTAGCCTCGGAGGGTGACCACCGACCCGTTCACCGCGCCGCGCGCCCGCTCCCGCAGGCGCGTCGCGGCGCCGTGGATCGGCCTCGGGGCTGCGGTCGTGCTCATGATCGCGGCCATGCTCTACCCGGTGCTTTCCGGGGTGAACGTGCACGTCCGGTGGTTCCCGCCGCTGCACGCCGAATGGATGCCGCGCGTGGGGCCCGGAACGATCGCGGCCCTGGTTCTCGGGGCGTTGGCTGTGCGCTATGCCGTCGCCCTGTCTGCGCGGATCTCGTGGCGTGTGCTGCTGGTCGCGGCGTTCGGCGGTGCCCTGCTGTGGATGCTGAGCCTTGCCGCCGTCGACGGCGCGGACGGGATCGGCGTCATCCTCGACACGTCCTACGAGTACTTGCGCACGGCACGCGAGGTGACCGACGTCGGGGCGCTGCTGCGCGAGTACATCGCTCACATCCCGCTGGACTCGGTGGACAACTGGCCGGTGCACATCGCCGGCCACCCGCCGGGCGCCGTCCTGGTCTTCGTGCTGCTCGTGAGGCTGGGGCTGGGCAGCGGGCTCGCCGCAGGACTCGTGGTCACCGTCGTGGCCGCGACGACTCCGGTCGCCGTCCTCCTGGTGCTGAAGAGACTGGGCGCCGAAGCCGCTGCCCGGAAGGCGGCGCCGTTCCTCGTCTTCGGCCCGGCGGCGATCTGGATGTCGGTGTCCGCCGACGCGCTGTTCGGCGCCTTCGCCGCATGGGGCCTGTGCGCCCTGGCGTGGGCGTCGACCTCGCGATCGCGCGTCGTGTCGGCCGTGTGGGCGATCGTGGCGGGACTCGTCCTCGGCTACTGCGTGATGCTCTCGTACGGGCTTCCGTTGCTCGGGGTGCTCGCGGTGACGATCCTGATCGTCTGTCGGCGGTGGGCGCCGCTGCCCTGGGCGGTCGGCGCAGCGGTCCTCGTGGTGCTCGTGTTCGCCGCAGGCGGTTTCGTCTGGTGGGATGCGTACCCCGTCCTCGTGGAGCGGTACTGGGCGGGTGTCGCGAGCAACCGGCCCTTCGGATACTGGGTGTGGGCGAATCTGGCCGCGCTGGCCTTCAGCGCCGGGCCACTGGTGGGGGCCGGGATCGCCGTCGTCCTGACCCGCCTGCGGGGCGTGCGCTCGGCCGTTCGCGACGATCTGGTCGTCGTCTCCGTCGTCACGGCTGCGGTGATCACCGTGATGCTCGCCGATCTGTCCCAGATGAGCAAAGCGGAAGTCGAACGGATCTGGCTGCCGTTCGTGCCGTGGCTCCTGGTCGGCACCGCCCTGCTGTCCGCCCGCTGGCGTCAGTGGGGGCTCACCGGGCAGATCGTCTTCGCGATCGCGGTGCAGCATCTGCTCGCCACGGGCTGGTGAGCGCGGCATCCGTCTGCAGTTCGTCACATCACGGGGATGCGCTCGCCCGGCTCCGCTGATGGGATGGGACCAGGACGAATGGAGCGACCATGAGTGAGACGACCGCCGACTACAGCGACCTCAGAGCGGTCTACATCAACTGCACGCTGAAGCGCTCACCGGAGGTGAGCAACACCCAGGGGCTCATGGACCGCAGCATCGAGCTGATGAGGTCGCAGGGGGTCGAGGTGACCTCGATCCGCCTGATCGATCACGACGTCGCCACCGGCGTCTATCCCGACATGCGCGACCACGGGTGGTCGGTCGACGCGTGGCCGGACGAAATCTGGCCGCTGGTCGATGCCGCCGACATCCTCGTCATCGGCGGCCCGCTGTGGCTCGGTGACAACGCCAGCGTCACTCGCCGTCTGATCGAGCGTCTTTACGCGATGAGCGGGCTGTTCAACCACAAGGGCCAATACGTCTACTACGGCAAGGTGGGCGGCACGCTCATCACCGGCAACGAGGACGGCATCAAGCACGCGGCGATGGCGAACCTCTACAGTCTGCAGCACATCGGGTTCACCATCCCGCCGGCAGCGGATGCCGGCTGGATCGGCGAAGTCGGGCCCGGGCCCAGCTACCTCGACGAGGGGTCCGGGGGACCCGAGAACGACTTCACCAACCGCAACACGACGTTCATGACCTGGAATCTGCTGCACCTCGCCCGAATGCTGAAAGACGCCGGGGGGATCCCGGCGTACGGCAACCTGCGGAAGGCGTGGAACGACGGGGAGCGCTTCGGGTTCAACCCCGAATACCGGTGAACGTTCCGTCCGGTACCACTCGCCTCCACGGTGTGCAATCCCCCGGGCGTCGGGCCGGGCACCCGTAGGTTTGTCCACATGGCGACCACCACGACGACGAAGAACAAGCGCAAGGCCGATCACGGCGCCCGTCTCACCGACGAGCAGAATGCCGAGAGCGGCTTCAGCGCGTCCGAGACCCTGAGCGAGAACCTGCAGAAGGTGCTCGTCGACCTCATCGAGCTCGCCTCGCAGGGCAAGCAGGCGCACTGGAACGTGGTGGGCACGAACTTCCGCGACACCCACCTGGCGCTCGACGAGATCATCGAGGCGGCGCGCGAGTTCGCCGACACGATCGCAGAGCGGATGCGCGCGCTCCACGCCCTCCCCGACGGGCGCAGCGACACGGTGGCGGAGTCCACGTCGCTCCCGGAATTCCCGCAGGGCGAGATCGCGACCACGAAGGTCATCGACCTCATCACGGTCCGTCTCGAGGACACCGTGTCGACCTGCCGCGAGGTGCACGACGACGTCGACGAGGAAGACCCCACGAGCGCCGACATCCTGCACGCGGTCATCGAGAAGCTCGAGCAGTTCGCGTGGATGATCAGCGCCGAGAACCGGGTTCCGCGCAGCTGATCCACCCCCGCATCACCCCCGACGCCCCATTCCGATCGAAAGGAGGGCGCGCCTGATCGGCGTGCCCGAACGGTGACGACATGACCGACATGTACGCGATGCAGGACCCGACGACGCAGTTCCCCCGCCCTCCGTTCCCCCCGCAGCAGCAGGACGGTCCGGGCGACATCCACAAGATGGATCCGGCGCCCGATCACGGCGAGACCTCCTACGTCGGCTTCGGCCGGCTCCCGGGTCGCCGGGCGCTGATCACCGGTGCGGACTCCGGCATCGGCCGCGCGGTCGCGATCGCCTATGCCCGCGAGGGTGCGGACGTCGCGCTCTCGTACCTCCCGGAAGAACAGACGCAGGCCGAAGAGGTCGCCGAGCTCGTCCGGGCGGAGGGTCGGAAAGCGATCCTGCTTCCCGGAGACCTGCAGCAGGAGCAGTACAACATCGACATCGTCGACAAGACGGTCGCCGAGCTGGGCGGGCTGGACATCCTCGTGATCAACGCCGGCGCGATGCCGACGGTGGACAGCATCGACGACTTCGAGACCGCGACGCTCGACGAAGTGCTCAAGGTCAACATCTATCCGCTGTTCTGGATGACCAAGGCGGCATCCCCGCACCTGAAGCCGGGCTCGGCGATCATCGCGACCTCCAGCATCCAGGGCTTCGACCCCTCGCCGTCGCTGGCCGAGTACGCGGTGTCGAAAGCGGGGATCGCGAACTGGGTCCGCGCGACGGCGCAGCAGCTCATCGAGCGCGGCATCCGCGTGAATGGCGTCGCTCCGGGACCGATCTGGACGCCGCTTCAGCCGGCGTTCGTGCCGACCGAGAAGATCGAGAGCTTCGGCGAGCAGACTCCGATCGGGCGTGCCGGTCAGCCTGTCGAGCTCGCGCCGGCCTACGTCTTCCTCGCGTCGCAGGAGTCCAGCTACGTCCTCGGAGAGGTCATCGCCGTCACCGGCGGCATGACCCTGACCTGATCGCCGGATGCCGTCACGCGGGCACGCCGCCCATCCTTCGCCGGCCGACCGCACCGATCTGCGCACCTACGCCGCGATCGGTGACGGTCGGACCGTGGCGCTCATCGCCGCCGACGGGGGCATCGATTGGCTGCCGATGCCGAACCTCGACTCGACGCCGGTGTTCGCGCGGATCATCGACGACGACCACGGCGGCTGCCTCGAGCTCGCCCCCGAGGGGGAGTACTCGGTGCGGCGCAGCTACGTCGGCGGCACGAACGTGCTGCGGACGACGTTCACGACGCAGACCGGTTCGGCGCGCGTGACCGATGCGCTCGTCACCGGCGTCGCCGGGCGGCTGCCGTGGGCGCAGCTCGTCCGGCGGATCGAGGGCGTGAGCGGCGAGGTGCGCTTCCGCTGGGCGGTCCGACCGGGGACCCGTCTGCGGACCGCGTCGCCGTGGGTGCAGAAGCACGGTGGCACACAGCTGCTGCAGGTGGGTTCGACCACGCTCGCCGTGCTCGGAGACGGGGTCGGCGCCATGCGGGCCGGCGGCGACGAATTCCCGTTCCCCGCCGTTCGGGGGACGTTCGTGACGGGCGCCGGGTCGCGCCACGTGCTGGGAGTGGTCTCCACGCACGACGAGCCCTTGCACGTCCCCGACATCGCGCACCTGGACGCGAGTCTGGACCGCACGATCGCGGGCTGGCGGGAGTGGTCCCGGGAGTTCTCGTACGAGGGGCCATGGGCGGACACCGTGCAGCGCAGTGCCCTCGCGCTCAAGCTCCTGGTCTACGCCCCCACCGGGGCGATCGCCGCAGCGGCCACGACCTCGCTCCCCGAGAATCCGGACGGAGGCAAGAACTGGGACTACCGGTTCGCGTGGGTGCGCGACCTCGCGTACACCGCTCACGCCCTCGTCCGCTTCGGGCTGCGGGAGGAGACCCACGCCGCGATCTCCTGGCTGATCAGGACCATCCGGCGACACGACGGTCAGCTCGGCGTCATGTACACCCTCCGCGGCGACGCCGTCGACGGCACGACGGAGTACGACGCGCCCGGATGGCGCGGCATCGGACCGGTCGTCTCGGGAAACCCCGCGCACGATCAGCTGCAGCTGGGGGTCTACGGCGACCTCTTCGCCGTCTGCCGGACCTATGTGGATGCCGGAAACGTGCTGGACGCCGACACCGGGCGGCTCCTCGCCCGCCTGGCGGACGAGACGTGCGACCTGTGGCGCAACCGGGACTCGGGCATGTGGGAGCTGCCGGAGCTCGAGCACTACACCTCGTCGAAGATGGGATGCTGGCAGGCGTTGCGCGATGCCGTGCACCTGGCCGAGGTCGGCGCGATCATGGGATCGAGCGAGCGGTGGGAGACGGAGCGCGATCGGATCGCGCTGTGGGTCCGTGAGGAGTGCTGGTCCGAGGATCTCGGCGCGTACACGATGATGCCCGGCTCCCCGCGCCTGGATACCTCGGTGCTCCTGCATGCCGAGAGCGGTTTCGACCGCGGCGAGCGGATGTCGCGCACGATCGACGCGCTGACCGACGCGCTCGGGGAAGGCGCGCTGATCTACCGCTATACGGGCATGGCGGATGAGGAGCACACATTCGTCGCGTCGGCCTTCTGGCGGGCGGGGGCACTCGCGTGCGTCGGTCGGCACGATGAGGCCATCGCCGCGATGGACGAGCTGGTCGGCCACGCGAACGACGTCGGGATCTACAGCGAGATGATCGCCGCGGACGACGGCGCCTTCTGGGGAAATCTTCCTCAGGCGCTGAGCCACCTCGCGGTCATCAGTGCCGCGCTCACGATCACCGATGTCACGCCGGCCCGGAAGCTCGCCGGGCACTGACCTCGCGCCCGGTCAGGGCTGCGGGGCCAGCATCCGCTCCGCCGTCCGCAGCGCGAGCGCGACCTGCGTCAGCGCGGGGTTCGCGATCAGGGCGCTCGGGAAGGTCGAGTTGTCGGCGATCCAGAGGTTGTCGATGTCGTGGCTGCGCCCGTAGCGGTCGACGACCCCGTCACTCGGGTCATCGCTCATCCGGCACGTGCCGAGGGTGTGCGCGGTGCGCTCGAGCACGCGCGTCGCTGTGGCGCCTGCCGCCTCGAGGATGCGGGTCATCACCGCGACCGCGTGACGTGACAGCGCCTTCTCGTTGTCCGCGGCGGTGAACGAAACCCGTGCGCGCGGCACCCCGAATCGGTCGATCTCGTCGCTCAGCTCGAGGAGGTTGTCCTCGCTCGGCAGGCACTCGCCGTTGATCCCGAGTCCGGCGGTGAAGCGGGCGGCCTCGAGAGCGGACATGAGCTCGTCGCCCCACAGCCCACCCCCGCGCACCAGGCTCGTCGCATACGTGAGCGGCATGACTCCGAGACTCTGGATCAGATAGCCGCCCGCGAAGTCCGCGTCGGTGGGGTGCAGGAAGTCCTCGGTGATCAACGAGGACGGATAGCCCCGATAGCTGCGCTGCGGCGTGTCGAACGTGCCCCACACCTGCGTGGCGGGGTGCGCGAGGAAGTTCCGGCCGACCTGCCCGCTGGAGTTCGCGAGGGCGTTGTGCAGCAGCAGACGCGGCGTCTCCACGCCCCCGGCCGCGAGCACCAGCGCGCGGCATGACTGGCGCACGTCGGTGTCCCCCTGGCGGTACACCACTGCGGTCACGCGCCCTGCGGCATCCGTCTCGACCGTGTGGACGAACGCATCGGCACGGATCTCGGCACCCGATCGGACCGCGGCGGACAGGTAGGTCGTGCCCATTGACGCCTTCGCTCCCGTGCGGCAGCCCTGGTGACAGGTCCCGCACGAGATGCATGCCCCACGGGTCTGCCCGTGCTCGTGACGCTCGCGGGTCAGCACGGCGGCGGGTGCGTCCGTCGCGCGGATGCCGAGCAAGGAGCATCCGTCGGCCATCCGGTCGGCCGAGGCGTTGCGTGCCGCCGGTGGGTACGCGTAGCGGCGTGACGGATCCCACGGATAGGCGGCTGGGCCGCTCACCCCGAGGTCGGCTTCGGCGCGGAGCAGGAAGGGAGCGAGCTCGTCGAGGGACAGCGGCCAGTCGCGACCCTGACCGGACTGGGTTCGCAGGCGCAGCTGACCGGCATCGGGCCGGGGGGTGAACGCTCCCCAATGCAGTGTCGAGCCGCCGACTCCGCGGCCGGAGTTGTTCGGGCCGAACGCGGTCGGATCCGCGCCGGCGGAGAGTCGCTCGTCCATCCAATTGATCTCGGCGGCGTCGGTCTCATCGGGCGTGTGGCGGAAGGGGTCGAAGAACGGACCGGCCTCGAGGGCGACCACGTCGAGCCCGGCGGCGGCGAGCTCCGCGAGCACCGGCGCGCCGCCTGCGCCCGTGCCGACCACGACGACGTCGACCTCGGTGCCGGGGGCGAAGCGCCGCATGTCCGTGGTGTCGATCGCGAGCTGCCCGATCATGCGGCGCCCTCGCGGTCTGTCTCTTCCGATCCGAACTCGGCAGGCTCCCACGCCGCGCGTGCACCGGCGCCCAGCACCGTGAAGCCCAGCGGCTGAGGTCCTCCGCGTGAGGCGAACACGTCGTACCCGGTGCGGGCGAGAGAGGCGGGATGCGCGAGCCAGTGCCGCACCAGGTCGACCCGGACGTCTTCGAACCATGCCTGCAGCTGGGTGGCCGACAAGGCGGAGCCTCCGGGGGTGCTCGTGCCCGATACGAGGGCCTCGACCGTCGCTCGCGCGCTCGCCGCTGCCTCTTCTTCGAGCGCGTCGAGCGCAAGTCGGGCGGCGATCGCGTCCGGGGGCAGGTCCGCGGGGCGCCACCCGTCTCCGTCGCCGGCGGCGAGCTGTCGGTCGAGCCGCGCAGCGAGGTCGATCCGTCCGCCCGTGGGCTGCGGCACGACGACATCAGCGAGGAGTCGCAGGGTATTCAGCTGGCGAGGGGTCAGCGCGCGCGGGGCGTACGACGGGTCGTCGGCGATCGCCCGGGCTGCCAGTGCGGCGCGGACTCTCGGCTCGATGCGCGGGGAGGCGATCAACCGGGACCACTCGTCGGGAACGAGCGGGGCGGATGCCGACACCTCCGCGATCAGGTCGGCGATCGCTGCCGCGACCTCTGTGGGTCGTTCCTGCGCGATGAGGTGACCGGTGTCCGGCAGGCGCCGGAACCGCGCCCGGGGAAAAGTCGGGGAGGCCAGGCGCGGCTGGGCGTCGGCGCTCAGATCATCATCGTCCTCGCCGCCGAGCACGATCGCGGGAAGGTTCAGGGAGCCCACCTCGCGCGTGAGGTCGGCGCGGCTTCCCGTCTCGAGCCACGCGCGCCAGGCGGCCGTGGCCGTGTGTCGCACGTCGGCGATCACCCGATCGGCCAGATCCGTGCGAAGCGGTCGGGCGGTGTTCGCGTCGAGGAACCCGCGGGCGTCGCCCGCGCTGATCGGGCCGTCTGCGGCCCAGCCGAGCATCTCCGCGCGTTTGGATTCGGACATCGGCTCGGGAAGGGTCGGTGACGGCGCGAGGAGCACGAGCCCGGTGAGTCCGAACACCGGAGCCTCACCCGAGAGCGCGCGCCGCGCGACGAGGGCGGCGACCTTGCCGCCCATACTGTGCCCGAGGAGCACCCAGCGCGGGCTCCCGTCGCGGGCGATCGCCGCCAGGACGTGATCGGCCATCTCAGGGAGCGAGATACCCGAGACGTCCACCGCGTCGCCGAAGCCCGGGAGGTCGATCGTGATCAGGCGGATGTCGTCAGCGAGGTGTTCGCGGACGGCACCGAACCAGGCGCCGCTGCCGCCGAGGCCGTGCAGGGCGTAGACGGTGGGAGGAGAGGGTGTTCGTTCTCCAGGAGTCACGGGGTGACCATGCCGCCGTTGACATTGAGCGTCTCGCCCGAGACGTAGCTCGATTCGGCCGATGCCAGGAAGACGAAGGCCGGTGCGATCTCCGCCGGCTGGCCGGCCCGCTTGTACTCATTCTCCTCGTCGAAGGCAGCCATCTGCTCGTCGGAGACGCCGTCCGAGACCTGGAGTGCGGTCCAGGTCGGTCCGGGCGCGACGACGTTGACCCGGATGCCGCGCGGCGCGAGCTGCTGCGCGAGTCCCTTCGAGAGGTTGTTGATCGCGGCTTTCGTCGCGGCGTAGTCCAGGCGGTCCGGCGCCGGGACGTAGGCCTCGAGGGAGGCAGTGTTGATGATGGTCGCGCCGGGCTGCAGATGGGGGAGTGCTGCCTTGATGAGCCAGAACGGTGCGAAGACGTTCGTGCGGAACGTCGCCTCGAACTGTTCGTCGCTGAGATCCTCGACGCGCTGCACCGCGACCTGCTTGCCGGCGTTGTTCACCAGGATGTCCAGACCGCCCAGATGCGCGACGGCTTCCGCCACGATCTCGGCGCTCCGGGCGCGATCCGAGATGTCCGCGACGATCGCGGCACCTGTGCGGCCCGCCGCGGTGATCTCGCTCAGGATGTGCTCGGCATCCGGCTGCTCCCCGTCGAGGTGCACGATGACGACGTCCGCCCCTTCCCGGGCGAACGCGATCGCCGTCGCGCCGCCGATGCCCGAATCCCCGCCGGTGATGAGGGCACGGCGGCCCGCCAGGCGGCCGGTGCCGCGGTACGTCTTCTCCCCGAGGTCCGGCACCGGCGTCATCCACGCTTGGATGCCCGGCTCCGGCTGGTGCTGGACGGGCGGATCCACACGTGCATAACGCGTCACCGGATCGTCGAACGTGTACTGGTCGTGCGGCATGTGTCGCTCCCCTTGCCGGCATCGGCGGCCGGCGTGACGATTGGGATGCTACGCGCGCTCTCGACGGTCGAGGGTGGCTGGCGCCGGAGGTTCCCGACGGTGTAAGGGACGCCCACGGCTGAGGTCTGCCCGGCGGACTCAGGCGGTCTTCACACGTGCGGATCCGGCAAGCAGGACGGCCGCTGCAGCGGCGAGGCAGAACGCCGCTGCCCCCAGGAACAGCCAGGAGAATCCCGCCGTGAGGGCCGCACCGCTCGACGGCGCCCCCTCTGCGACCGCGGACGTCCTCGCCGAGGCGAGGGCGGCGAGGAGGGTCAGGCCGAGCGCTCCGCCGATCTGCTGACTCGTGTTCACGAGACCGCCGGCGAGTCCGGATTCTCCGCCGTCGACGCCGTCCACCGCGAGTTGGGTCGCGGTGACGAGAGCGCCGCCGATGCCCATGCCGATGAGCAGGGTCGGTCCGAGCAGGTGCGCCGCGAACGACGCATCGGCCGGTGCGAACGCGAGCCAGGCGATGCCCGCCGCCAGCACGAGCAAGGCTCCGATGAGAGTGGGACGTGTTCCGAGCCGCGTGATCGACAACGGGACGAGGCCCGCCGTGACGACCAGAATGCCGGCGAGCGGCAGCTGGCTGAGGCCCGCCTGCAGCGCGTCGTAGCCGAGCACCGCCTGCAAGTACACCGAGAGTGCGAAGAAGAGGGCGACAACCGCGCCGCCGACGAGCAGCACGACGATGTTGCCGACGGCGAGGTTGCGGTTGGCGAAGACGGCGGCCGGCACGAGGGGGTGCGGCGTCCGTCGCTCGATCGCGATGAATGCCGCGCCGAGCAGGAGCGCGGCGATCGCGAGGGCGAGGGGGAGTGGGCCGAAGCCGGTGCGCTCGACGGCGCTGAGTGCGGCGACGACGGCGACCAGTGCACCCGTGATCGTCACCGCTCCGGGGATGTCGAGAGGCACGCGAACGGATGCCGCATCACGGGAGATGAGGACCGGCACGGCCGCGAGCACGATCACGCCGACCGGGACGTTGACGAAGAAGACCCACTGCCAGCCCCACGTGGCGGTCAGAACTCCTCCGAGAAGCACGCCGGCGACCGAGCCGATACCCGCCACCCCGCCCCACACACCGAGCGCGCGTGCGCGGTCCTGCGGCGCGGGGAACAGCTGGGTCAGCAGGGCGAGGGCCGCTGGTGCGAGAAGGGCGGCCGACGCGCCCTGCAGCGCGCGTGCTCCGAGCAGCATTCCTCCCGAGAGTGAGAGGCCCGCCAGAACCGACGCGACCACGAACCCGGCGGTACCGATCAGGAACAGGCGGCGGTGGCCGAATCGATCGGATAGTCGACCGCCGAGCAGGAGAAGACTGCCGAAGGGCAGCACGTACGCCGTGATGACCCAGGCGAGGGATGCGGTGCCGAGTCCGAGCTGCTCTCCCAGCGCGGGCAGTGCGATGTTCACGATCGACGCATCCAGCACGACGAGGAACTGCGCCAGGGCGAGCACGGTGAGCGCGAGCCAACGATGTGTCGTGCGGATGGGATGGACGACAGTGGTCATGATCTTCCTTTCTGAGAGAGTGACTGATCAATCACTCTTTTGGACATGCGAAGAGGGGTGGGTCGATGGGGGTGTCAGGGGTGTCGGATGCCGCGCGTGAGAGCGGATGCCCAGGATGCGGGGACGGCGTCGAGGTCCAGTGTGACGATCAGATGGCACAGCTGACCGAAGGCGATGAACTGCTGGACCTCCTCATCGGTGCACCGCGATCGCTCCTGCGCGAAGGATGTCACGTTCGAGAGGCCTTCGCGCATCGCGCTGCGGATCTCGGTGACGTCCGCGACGGACTGCGCGTGCACCTGGAGCAGCAGGAGGTCGCGATCCGCGATGAGCTCGGCGTAGGCGTCGCCCATCGCGTCGAGGATTGCGGCGGAGTCGTCGGATCCTGCGGCGTCGGCGCCGCTCGCGAGCGCGCCGAGAATCTGGTCGAAGCATTCCTCGAGTGCGGCGACGAAGAGCAGCTCCTTGGTGGAGTAGAGCTTCGAGACGTAGGAGGCGGAGATGCCGGCGACCGCGGCCACGTCGGCGATCGTGGTGCCGCGATAGCCGCCGCGCGCGAAGGCGCGGACCGCGGCCGACGTGACGAGCGGTCGACGCGACTCGGCGGTGGAGAGGGGGCTCATAGGAGTGAGTGTACGACCACTCACTCAGATGAGCAAGAAGAGGAGGCGTCAGGGCGACAGTCTGCCGGCCCGCTCTCCGGCCGTCAGGCCCTCGGGTTCTTGCGGCGCTGAGCGAGAACGATCCACACGACGATGCCCGCCGCGATCAGCACGACGAGGGCGATGATGACCCAGAAGAGCACGGGCGACATCCCGTCCGAGGCGGGCTCCGGGCTCACCGTCGGCGTCGGGGTGGCGGTGGGCGACGGTGCGGCGCTGGCGGTCACCGTCGTGGTGCCGAGCACCGTCTCCCCGTCTCCGACCGCGATCGTCACGCTGCCCGCCTTCGACGGCGTGAAGCTGATCGTGGCCTGCCCGTCGCTCACCGGTGCTGTGGCGCTGGACTGACCGCCCGGCTCGAACGTGCCCGCCGCGGTGTCGTCCAGCCCGAAGCTGGCTTGCTCGAGACCGCCGAGTCCGGTGACGGTGATCGTCGTGGCCGTGCCGACGGCCACGGATGCCGGGCTCGCGGTCACCTCGACCGTTGAGCCTCCGCCGCCCGTGATCGTGATCTCGACGGTGCCGAGGATGGTCTCGCCGTTTCCGACCGCGACGGTCACCTTCCCCTCGGCGAGACCGCTGAAGGTGGCGGTGGCTGTTCCGTCCGACACCGGCGCCTGATAGCTCGTCTCCGCGTTCTCGGTGAACTGGCCGAGGCTGTTGTCGCTCAAGCCGAAGCTCGCCTGCTCGAGACCGCCGAGTCCGGACGCCGTGATCGTCGTGGTGTCGCCCACGTCGATCGTCGTCTCGCTCGCGGTGACCTGCGGGGTGGAGGACGCGTACGCCGGTGCCGCGGCCAGAACGAGCGTGGCTGCTGCGGCGGCGATGAGCGCCCCGAAGGTGCGCGTGCGCAGCGAAGGGTGGTGAACAGGAGAAGGGCGCATTTCGGTCTCTTTCGCGGGATCCAGGTCACTGAGGGTGCGGTGCAGGTTCAGTCTGGCCCGTCGTGCTCGCGCCGCCCACAGAAAATCTCAGAACGGCGGGGGTGAGTCTGAGGCGGCGACGAACCGCACCGTATGGGCGGGTGGATGCTCGTGTCCCGTGACGCCGAGCGGGCTGGTCCACTCCAGGACGCCTCCGGGGAGTTGTCGGACCTTCCACGGGGCGAACTGCTTCATCGAGTGGTGCCGCTGACAGAGATGGGCGAGGTTGCCGACGTCGGTCGTGCCGCCGCGCGCCCAGTCGACGGTGTGGTCGACCTCGCACCGGATCGCGGGTATCCGGCATCCGGGAAAGCGGCAGTGCCCGTCCCGAGCCTTCAGATGTCGGTCCATCGCGGCGGTGCGCTGGTAGGTGTCGGTGTGGAGGACGACACCGGTGGCGGGGTGGATGATGACGCGCTCCCACGGACCCCGCGCCTGCGCAGCGAGGGTACGAGCGGCCTCTGCATCGATGGGGCAGTGTCCGACGAGGTCGGCGGGGGCGTCGGCGCCGAGAAGAACGGTCGCGGGAATCGTGATCTGCACGTGAGCGCGGATCGCGCCGAGGGAGCCGGGCCCGTCGTCGGAGCGGGTCGCGTCGATCGCCGGCATCCCTGTGAGCAGCAGGTCGCAGAGGAGGTCCGCGCGAAGCTGATCCATCGTGCGTGTATCGGACCTGATCACCTCCAGTCGAGCCCGCTCCCGATCGGCATCCGCTCCGTCCTCACCGGCGAGCTCGCGCAGCCGCGCGGCAGCTGACGAACGGGCGTCGGCGATCTGGCGCGCTTGCCGGGTCAGGCGGTCTTCGATCCCGACGGCGAGCACGGTCGGGACCGTCGCGATCACGTCGGACATGCCCTCGCCCACGGCGATCGTCCGCACTCGACGCGACTCCGCCGCAGCGGCGTGCCGCTCGGTCAGCGTGTCGGGGTGCAGGTCGGCCGCCAGCATCTCCAGCCGTGGGCGTACGCGGGACGGAATGTCGGTCGTGCAGATCTCCACAGCTGCGGTGTCGAAGGCGGAGAGCGCATCCAAGGGAAGAGCGGCCCCGGCGTGGGTGATCTCCCGAATGTGCCGGGATGTGATCTGCGCTGTCTCCCACGCCGCCATGGCCGCCGGATAGTTCTCGACCAGCATGAGTGCCTCGCCGATCTGTGCCTGCATCGCTCGATCCGAGCGTCGAGCGGGACCGGCGACCTCGGCCGCGATGCCCCGCAGTGCCATGTCGCGCACGGCGATCCGGCGATCCTGCTCCGCCGTCTGCCGCAGGGCGACCTGGCCGGCCCGGGCCAAGAGGCGAACCCTTCTGACCTCGACGGCTGCGAGCTCGCGCTCGGTCGACTCGATGCCGTTCACGACCGCTGCCAGCTCGGCCACGTCGGCGTCGCTGAAGCCCACCGGGCCGACTCCGCCAACGCGCGCCTTCGAAGACATGTTCGAATTATTCCACGGGCCTCCGACATTCGAGCCCGACCCCGGAAGGCCTGTGCGCGGGAGGCGCTCCGGCCGCATGATCCAGCATTGCGAGCCCGTCGGTGGAGCGGCGGAGGCGGCGGGAAGCGCGAGGGCGGACGCTCCTGAACGCCGCGGGCGCGTCCAACGCCGGGTCCGAAGCGGGCTGATCGACGCCTGTCAACCCGCTCGGCTTCGCGGGCACGCGGTGGTTGCCTGAAACCAGCTGACGGAAGGGGCGATCATGCCGCGTGGGAAAGACCCCCGACTCAAGGATCCCGAGATGTACGAGGCGCTGCGACGCGACGGTGCGTCCAAAGAGAAGGCGGCCCGCATCTCCAACGCCGCCGGTGGCACGAAGGCCGGCCGATCCCAGGTCGGGCGCAAGGGCGGGGAGTCCGGCGACTACGAGGACTGGACCGTGCCCGAGCTGAGGAAGCGTGCCAAGGAGCTCGGCCTCTCCGGCTACTCGCGCATGCGCAAGTCCGCTCTGATCACCCTGCTCCGCACCCACTGACCCCGTTCCTGGGGCGCTGAGTGTCCAGGACACGCCGCGTCCGGCATCCAGCATGCGGCGTGTCTTGGACACTCGACGGGTTGGCCGGAGGCATGCGCGTAAAGAGACGTGATTAACCGCTTGACCACATCCTCAGCGTCCTGATACCGTAATGCATAACCGGTTAACCATCCGGTGACGGACCGTCAGCGACGAGGTGTTCATGGATCAGCGAGGCTTCTACCGGCCCGAGGGCGCGTGGGTGGGGGATGTCATCCCGTTCCAGGAGGACGGGGTCTTCCACCTCTTCTACCTGTACGAATCGCGCCGCACTCCGAAAGACGGGATGCCGTGGCACCGGCTCGACAGCGACGACCTCGTCGCGTTCCGTGAGACGGGCCCCGCGATCGCCTCCGCCGGCCCGGACGCGCCGGACTTCAACATCTACACGGGCAGCATCGTCCGCGATGAGAAGGGCGTGCACCACGCCTTCTACACCGGACAGAACCCCGAACGCCGCGGCGCAGACGGCCTCTCGCTTCAGCTCGTGATGCACGCGACCAGCCGCGACGGCATGGCGACGTGGCAGCGGCACCCCGCCGACACCTTCGGTGCGACCGCCGGCTACGAGACGGCGGACTGGCGCGACCCGTTCGTGTTCCGGGATGCCGAGGCCGGCATCTGGCGCATGCTGATCACCGCCCGTCACGCCGACGGGCCCGATCGGCGCCGCGGCGTGATCGCCCAGTGCACGTCCACCGACCTGCGCACCTGGACCCCGGCCGCACCGTTCTGGGACCCGCGTCGCTACGTCGCGCACGAATGCCCCGAGGTGTTCGAATGGAACGGGTGGTGGTACCTCGTCTACTCCGAGTTCAGCGAATCCTTCACGACGCGGTACCGCATGTCGCGGAGCCTCCACGGACCGTGGATCGTCCCCGAGGACGACTCCCTGGACGGTCGTGCGTATTACGCCGCGAAGTCCGCCGCCCGTGACGGCCGCCGTTTCTTCTTCGGGTGGATCGCCTCCCGCGAGGGCGGCGTCGACGACGGCGCGTGGCAGTGGGCCGGCACGCTTTCCGTGCTGGAGGCCGAGCAGCGCGCCGACGGGACGCTGCGCTTCCACCCCCCGCGCGAGTTCGCCGACACGTTCGGCGAGCCCGAACCCGGCCTCGCTGCCGGAACGATCCTCCGGGCGCTCGACGGCTATGCCGATGCTCTCGTCCCGGTCGAGGCGCCGCGCGCCTTCCGCGTGCGCGCCCGCTTCGACATCGCGCCCCATACGACCGAGTGCGGCATCCTGCTGCGGGCGAGCGCGGACGGCGACGAAGGATACGTCCTCCGCCTCGAGCCGCGCCGCGGGCGCCTGGTGTTCGACCGCTGGCCGCGCCTGCGCACCGGCACCGAACAGTGGCAGATCTCCGGAGACGTGCCCCATGCGGTCGAGCTCGAGCGGTCGGCCCCCATCGATCCGGGGGAGCACACCCTCGAGGTGATCGTCGACGGCGACCTGTGCGTCGCGACGCTCGATGACGCGGTCGTCCTCAGCACCCGCCTCTACGACCGGCCGGCCGGCCGGGTCGGGGCGTTCGTCGGCGAAGGCTCCGTCGTCGTCACCGAATTCACTGTCCACTCGCCGCTGACGGATGCCGAGGACTCGGCATCCGTCACGGCCGAACTCATCGCCGCACCCGCATGACCCATCCGAAACCGACCTCGATTCCTGTTCCTCACCCGCCCGCGACACAATCAATGGAGATCACGCAATGAACATCCCACAGCGCACCGCGACCCTCGCCGCCTTCGCTCTGGCCGCATCCCTCGTCATGACGGGCTGCGCCGGATCGTCGGGCGGTGCCGACCCGACCGACGTCAACCCCGACGGGGAGGTGAAGCCGCGCGAGATCTCGTGGCTGCTCTCCCGGCCGGCGGACGGCGGGGTCATCACCGCGATGCAGCAGATCGCCGACGAGTACGCCGCCGATCACCCCGGCTTCGCGCTCAACCTGATCACGACCCCCGACCGGCCGTCGTACATCCAGAAGTACGAGACGCTCGCCGCGGCGAACAAGCTGCCCGAGCTGTTCGACACCGATGCGACGCCGTTCGCGCAGAAGCTCGCCGCCCAGGGGAAGATGGTCGACGTCGATCTGCTGCTCGAGGACCTCGGGCTCGCGGACGACTACCGCGAGGCGGCGCTGAACTATCAGCGCTTCGACGACGGGTCGCTCTACATGGTGCCGTTCGAGTTCCAGCTCGAGTTCTTCTGGTACAACAAGGCCCTGTTCGAGCAGGCGGGGGTGCCGATCCCTGCAACGCTCGACGACTTCGCCGCCACGTGCGAGGCCCTGCGGGCCGAGGGCATCACCCCGATCGCGCTCGACGGACAGGACCAGTGGCCGCTCGAGCGCTACATGGCGTACTACCCGTTCCGTCTCGCCGGCCCCGAGTACGTGCAGAAGCTCAAGACGGGGGATGCGTCCTTCGGTGATGAGCCCGGTCGCGCGGCCGCCGAATGGCTGTCCGGCCTCGGCAAGGCAGGCTGCTTCCAGGAGGGCTTCTCCTCGACCGGCTACGCAGACGCGCAGGCGCTGTTCACCTCCGGCAAGGCCGCGATGTACAACATCGGCACGTGGGAGCTCGGCAACCTCGCCACCGATGCGCTGGATGCCGGCGTCCGAGACTCCGTCGACTACTTCACCCTCCCCACGATCGAGGGTGCCGTCACCGACGACAACGAATACGTGACGCCCTCCGGCATCGGCATGGCCGTGAACGCCCAGACCTACGACCCGCTCGTGCGCGACTTCCTCGCTTTCGCCCTCGAGCGCTACCCCGAGGTCTACACCGCGTCCGGTGCCCTGTCGCCGACGAGTGGCGTCGACCCGGTGATCCCCGACAACGCGACCCCGCTGTACGGCCGCGCGGTCGAGCAGTCCGCCGAAGTGGGCCCCGCGATCGCGATGCCGTGGGACACGCAGCTGGATCCCGCGACGAACACGCGGCTCCAGCAGGAGCTCACGCTCCTCGTGCAGGGTGACATCACTCCGGACGAGTTCATCGAGACGATGGATGCCGCCCTCAAGGAGAACGTCGGTGACTGACATCGCCGAAGCCGGGGTGCGCGCGGTCCGTCCGCGCGCCCCTCGGCGCCGCCCGGCGATGAGGTCGTCGATGCTGCCGCGCCGCTCGGCGCTGTCGGTCATCGTCTTCCTCGTCCCGCCGCTCCTGTTGTACGGCATCGCCGTGCTCCTGCCGATCCTGCAGTCGCTCGTGCTCAGCGTCTTCCGCTGGGACGGCATCACCGACATGGTCTTCGTCGGCTTCGACAACTACATCAAGATGTTCACCCGCGACGACGTCTTCTGGACGGCGTTCGGCAACGCGCTGGGCTACCTCGCGATCTGCCTGGTGCTGCAGTTGGGCGGCGCGCTCGCCGTGGCGGGGCTCCTCACCGCGCTGCCGCGGGCCCGGGAGCTCGTCAAGACGCTGTACCTGCTGCCGGCGGTCATCTCGACCGTGGCGATCGCGTTCCTGTTCGTGCGCATCTACTCCCTCGAGCCGGTCGGCCTGCTGAATCAGCTGCTGGCCTGGGTCGGACTCGAGGGGCTGCAGACCGCCTGGCTGTCGAACGTGCAGACGGTCCTCGCGGCGGTCTCGATCCCGGAAGGCTGGCGCTTCACCGGCCTGTACATGCTCATCATCTACGCAGCGCTCATCGCGGTGCCCAAGGAGCTGGAAGAGGCCGCGCGCCTGGACGGGGCGTCGTGGTGGCAGATCTTCTGGCGCATCCGGTTCCCCTACATCCGGCCCGTTTGGATCACCACGACGATCATGGCGACCACGTTCGCCCTGCGCGGCTTCGACATCCCCTACCTGCTCACGAACGGCGGTCCCGGACAGGCGTCCGAGCTGCTCACCACCTACATGTACAAGACCGCGTTCGTGCACACGGACTACGGCTATGCGAGCGCGATCTCGGTCTTCATCGTGGTCGAGTGCCTCGTCGCGGTCGGCCTGATCATCGCGCTGCTTCGTCGAAGGGACGACTCATGACCGCCCCCGTCCTGGACCGACCGATCATGACCGACTCCGTGCCCACTCCCGGCCGCCCGCCGCGCAGTGCCGGCTCGTACCGGCTGCGCGTGCAGCGCACGCTCCTGACCGTCACGGTCGTCCTGATCGTCATCGTGCAGGTGTACCCGCTGCTGTGGCTGTTCCTCACGAGCTTCCGCACGGCATCCGATTTCGCCGGAGGCAATCCCTTCGCCTTCCCGTCGGAGTTCACTCTCGACAACTACGCGCGTGCGTTCTCGACCGGCAACCTGTGGCTCAACATCCTCAACAGCCTGATCGTGACGCTCGGCGCGAGCGCGCTCATCGTGATCGCCGGGATGATGGCCGCCTACGCACTGCAGGTGCTGGGCTTCCGCTTCAGCAACCTCGTGCGGGCGCTGTTCCTCCTGGGCATCATCGTGCCGGTGCAGATCGCGCTCGTGCCCCTGTTCATCGACTACGCGCAGGTCGGTCTGCTCGACACCCACCTGTCGATGATCGTGCCGCTCGCCGCGTTCTCGCTGCCGATGGCGATCTACCTGTTCTCGTCGTTCTACGAGTACATCCCCCGCGAGATGTACGAAGCGGCGTCGCTGGACGGCGCGGGTCCGTACCGGATCTTCGGGCAGATCACCTTCCCGCTGTCTGCCAACACGATCATCACGGTCGTCCTGGTCAACAGCATCTTCATCTGGAACGACTTCATCTTCGCGAACACGTTCGTCCTCTCCGACGGATTGAAGACGATCCCGCTCGGCCTGCAAAACTACATCGGAGCGATGGGCAATACGGACTGGACAGCGACGTTCGCCGCCGTCTGCGTGACGGTGACGCCGCTGCTGCTGGTCTTCCTCGTCCTGAACAAGGCCATGATCAACGGACTGGAGAGCGGGGCTACCAAGGGATGAGCTCTACCGGGCACGGCAGGAACGGACCTGCCGTCACGATGCGCGATGTCGCCAAAGCCGCCGGGGTCTCGGTGGCGACCGTCTCGCACGTCGTGAACGACAAGCCCGGTGCCCGCATCGGGGACGACGCGCGTCGTCGCGTTCAGGATGCCGTCCTCGAGCTCGGATATCGTCCGAACGCCCTGGCGAAGACCCTCTCGCAAGGCGGATCCCGCTTCATCGGACTCGTCGCCGACGCGATCGCGACGACCCCGTTCGCCGGCCAGATCATCCACGGTGCGCAGGACGAGGCGTGGAAGCACGGCTACGTCCTGCTCGTCGCCAACACCGAGGGCGATCCCGTGGTCGAGAAGGACGTGATCGCGATGATGCTCGAGCACCAGGTGCACGGCATCCTCTACTCCACCTGGTATCACCGCGAGATCGTCGTACCCGAGATCCTCCAGCAGACCGACACCGTCCTGGTCGACTGCTTCTCCGCGGACGGCGCGCTGCCGGCCGTGGTGCCCGATGAACGCCAGGGCGGCAGAACCGCGACCGAGCAGCTGCTGGCCGCAGGCCACCGGCGCATCGCGTTCATCAACACCACGACGCCGTCGCCCGCGCGCTCCGACCGACTGGCCGGATATCGCGACGCGCTCGAGGCGGCCGGTGTCGAGTTCGACACGCGCCTGGTGCTCGAGGCGGAGCCGCAGCAGGAAGGCGGGTATGCCGCGGCGGAGGCGATCGTCGCCTCGGGCGTCACGGCGGTGTTCTGCCACAACGACCGCGTCGCGATGGGCCTCTACGACGGCCTCCGCGAGCGCGGAGTCCGCATCCCGGCCGACATCGCCGTCATCGGATTCGACAACCAGGACGTGATCGCCGCGCACCTCCGTCCGCCGCTGTCCACGGTGGCCCTCCCGCACTACGAGCTCGGTGCCGCGGGGGTGCGGGTGCTGCTCGGCATCGACCCGGCCGGTGAGGGCCCGACGCTCGTCGCCTGCCCGCCGGTCCTGCGCGCGTCCATCGGCTGATCAAGACGACTTGACACGTCGTCACTCGTCCTTCATGATCATGCCAAGACGTTTTGCCAAGACGTTTTACCAAGAGTCTGCAACTCACCGATCACATCAACGAATGGAGACGAAGTGATGACGCTTCGTAAGAATCACCGCGCGGCAGCGCTCGGGCGGCGCGGACTCGCCCTCGTGGCGATCGCGACGGCCGGGGCCGTGGCATTGAGCGGATGCGGCGCGGGGGGATCCGGCGCAGCACCCTCGGATGCCGACACGCTCACGGTCGTCGTCGAAGGCGGCGGCAAAGCGGAGTTGCAGCCGATCGCCGACCTCTATCAGGAGGAGACCGGCACCGAGGTCACCCTGCTGGAGCTCCCGTACGCCGGCCTGTACGACCGGATCTCGTCCGAGCTGAAGGCGGGGAGCCCGTCGTTCGACGTCGCCGCGCTGGACGCGATCTGGCTGACGGCGTTTGCGCCGGGTCTCGCGCCGCTGGACGACCTCTACACGGACGACGTCAAGAGCGACCTGTTCGGGGGCCTGGTCACCGAAGCGCAGGTCGACGGAACGTACGTCGGGATGCCGGTCTGGACGAACTCCGAAATCCTCTTCTACCGCACCGACCTGTTCGAGGACGCGCAGAACAAGGCGGACTTCGCGGCGAAGTACGGCTATGAGCTCGTGCCGCCCACGACGTGGGAGCAGTACCGGGATGCCGCGGAGTTCTTCACCCGCGACACCGACGGTGACGGCGCGATCGATCTCTACGGCACCGACGTCAAGGGCGCGGTCGAGACCGAGTGGCTCGCGACCGTCTCGCAGGCCGGTGAGGAGCACATGGTGCTCGACGCCTCCTCGGGCGAGGTCACGATCGACGATGCGGCCCACAAGGAGGCGCTGGACTTCTACGTGAGCCTGCTGCCGTACGCGCCGGCGGGCGCCGCGCAGCTGGACTGGGCAGGCGCGCAGAACCTCTTCTACCAGGGCAATCTGGCCATGATGCGGTTCTGGGGTCACGCCTACCGGCAGACCCCGGACGACTCGCCCGTCAAAGACGACATCGGGGTCGCCCCGATGATCGCGGGCCCGGGCGGCATCGCGGGTGTGCCGGGAGCCTGGTACCTGTCGGTGCCGGCATCCGGTTCGAAGAACGAGGCCGCCACGAAGTTCATCCGGTTCGCCTACGACCACAACGATCTGTCGGCGGACACCTCGCTCGGTCTCGTGGCTCGCAAGAGCGCGTTCGAGAGCAAGGCCGGCGAGCCCGGATACGAGAACTACCCGGCCCTGCTCGAGACGCTCGAGGCGGCGCAGACGCTGCCCCGTCCGGCGACCGCGCAGTGGCAGGAGATCACCGATTCGGTGCTCATTCCGCTCCTGCAGAAGGCCGTCGAACCGGATGCCGATACCGCGGCGCTCCTCTCGGAGGCCAAGACACAGATCGAACAGATCATCCAGTAGTTCCGGCATCCGGACGAATCGACGCAAGGACACACCGATGCACACACGAACCACGGGAGGGGTGGCGACCGTCGCCCCTCCCGCGGGAGTGACGCCCCCGCCGCCCGCACCGACGCCCGCCCTGCCGCGCCGCCGCCGGCAGAGTCGGATGAACGACCGCCGATTCGCGCTCCTGCTGATGCTCCCGGCCGCCGCGTTCCTCGCGGTCTTCGTCCTCTGGCCTCTCGCCCGCTTCGTCTACGACAGCTTCTTCGTCATCTCCCCCTTCGCGGGTGCACCCCGCGAATTCGTCGGCTTCGCGAATTACGCCGCCGCGTTCGCCTCGGAGGCATTCCAGAACGCCGCCGTGCGCACCGTCGTCTACACGCTCATCGTCGTGATCGCCGAGTTCACCCTCGGGCTCGCCGTCGCCCTGCTGTTCACCGCGCTCGGTCACCGCTCCGCGGTGTTCCGAACGATCTTCATGTACCCGCTCATGATCGCGCCTGTCGTGGCGGGTCTGCTCTGGCGGTTCCTGCTGATCGACAACTTCGGCATCGTCAACGAACTGCTCTACCGGGCGCACATCCTCGCCAGCCCCGACCAGATCCAGTGGTTGAGCGACCCGAACATCGCGCTGTTCGCCGTCGCGCTGCCGGATATCTGGTTGACGACCTCATTCATCACGCTCGTGCTCTTCGCCGGTCTGCAGAACATTCCGGGCGAGGTCGTCGAAGCTGCCCGTATCGACGGCGCGCGCTACCCGCGACTCCTGTTCAGCATCATCATCCCGTTGCTTCGACCCGTGATCGCGGTCGCGCTGATCGTCCGCGGCATCGACGCGGCACGCGCGTTCGACATCATCCTGATCCAGACCGACGGAGGCCCCCAGGGCAGCACCACCACACTCAGCCTGCTCATCTATCGCACGATGACCCGCTTCGGCGATCCGGGGCTGGCCAGTGCGATGGGCACCGTCTACCTCTTCGTCATGCTGGCCGTCGCCATCGCCGCCATCATGCTCATCTGGCGTCCTGGGAGCACAGCGCGATGAACCCCCTCGAAACGCGCGGCAAGAGCCGCCTCATCCTCTGGGTCCTGCTCGCCGTGACCCTCATCCTCTACGGATTCCCGTTCGTCTACCTGCTGCTGACCTCGTTCAAGACGCCGCTCGACGCGATCGCCGTGCCCCCGACGGTCTGGCCCGAGCAGTGGACGCTCGAGAACTACGTGTCGGCGCTGAGCCGGGAAGGCGTGCCGGCGGCGCTGATCAACAGTGTCACCACCGCGGTCATCTCGACGGTCCTCTCGCTCGTGCTCGCGGTCCCCGCTGCCTACGCGATCACCCGCTTCCGCACACCCAGCGGTCGCGTGTTCATCATCGCGGCGCTGGTGACCCGGATGGTTCCGACGATCGCCGTGGGGGCGCCCCTCGTGGAGATCATGCGCAGCCTCGGGCTGACCGACACCTCGTTCGGACTCGCCCTCGCGCACACGACGATCTCGCTGCCACTGTCGATCTGGCTCATGGCGAGCTTCTTCGAAGCGGTGCCCGACGAGCTCGACGAGGCCGCGAAGGTCGACGGGTGCAGCCGGCTGCAGGCACTGTGGCGGGTGGTGCTGCCGGTCGTCACGGGTGGGCTCGCCGTCACCGCGATCTTCGCGTTCCTCGCCTCCTGGAACGAGTTCCTGTTCGCGCTGCTGCTGACCTCGGTCCGCGCGCAGACGACCCCCGTCGTGATCGCGAACTTCCAGACGCAGTTCGGGCTGGACTGGGGTGGCATGACGGCTCTCGCCGCCGTCTACTCCGTGCCGGTCATCATCCTGACCCTCTTCCTCCAGCGCCAGATCGTCGCCGGGCTGACGCTCGGCGCGGTCAAGGGCTGAGCCGACGAACGAGCCGAGAACCATGCCGAGCAACAACACGTACGACGTCACGACCTGGCCGGACGGCGACGCCCACCACGACATCGGCGCGGTGATCAACAGCATCATCGCCGACGTGAAGAAGCGACAGGCGGATGCCGATCACAACGACGGCGGAAAGCCGGGCGCCGTCATCCACATCCCGCCCGGGGACTACCGGCTGCGCACGCAGGTGCGGATCGACATCAGCTTCCTGCGCATCCAGGGCGCCGGGCACGGATTCACGTCCTCCAGCATCCGCTTCAACACGCCGGAGGCGGAGTGGCCGGACCTGCACGAACTATGGCCGGGCGGCAGCCGGGTGATCGTCGACCTGCCGGCGTCGGATGCCGGTGACGACGTCGACGGCGCGGCCTTCCTCGTCGCGCGCACCGGCAGTCCGCGCATCAGTTCGGTGGAGTTCGCGGACTTCTGCATCGACGGACTCCACTTCCGCGCCGATGGATCAGGTTCGGACCCCGAGAACACCTATCGCAACGGCAAGACCGGCATCCGCGTGGCCGACGCGAACGACTCCTTCCGCGTCACCGGAATGGGATTCATCTACCTCGAGCACGCGCTGACGATCTTCCACGCCGATGCGCTCTCGATCCATGACAACTTCATCGCCGAATGCGGATCGTGCATCGAGCTGCGCGGGTGGGGGCAGGCCTCGAAGATCACCGACAATCTCATCGGCGCAGGCCCGTCGGGTGCGTCCATCTACGCCGAGCACCACGGGGGACTGCTGATCACGGCGAACAACGTGTTCCCGCGCGGGGCGAGCAGCATCCATCTGCACGGCGTGACGAGATCGAGCATCACCAACAACAGGCTGCACTCGTTCTATCCCGGCATGGTGGTGCTCAGCGGAGGGAGCTCCGAGAATCTGGTGGGCTCGAACCACTTCCTGCGCGACCGCGAGCCGTGGGTCCCCTTCATCGACATAGACAACGGACTCGACGACACCTACGGACTCCTCGTCGTCGAGGGCAGCGGCAACTCGGTGATCGGCAACCACTTCTCGGAGATCGTCGCCGCCGAGGACATCCGACCGATCGGCGCGGCACCGGTGATCATCCGTCTGGCGCAGGGCGAGGAGAACTACGTCTCGAGCAACCACATCGTGGCGACGGACGTAGTGAGCATCGCGAGCGAGTCCTGCTTCGAAGCGCAGGTGGACGCGCTGCTGACCACCCGAGGCTCGCGCGCTCTGGCCGTGGTGACCGTGCTCGTCGAGACCGCGTCGTCGGGCAATGTCGTCCTCGATTCCGGCGCCGACGATCAGGTCACCATGGATCGCTCGGTCAACGCGCTCCGCGCCACTCCGTCCGTCGCCGCCCACGTCCCCGCGGGAAAGGTGATACGAACGTGAGAGGTCGACGATGACGGGGAGTCGCATGACGGAGAAGACAGCGGGCATCCGCGACGTCGCGGCGCACGCCGGCGTCTCGCAGACGACGGTCTCCCACGTGCTGAACGCGACGCCGCACACCAGGGTCAGTGAGGACACCGCCGCGCGCGTGCGTGCGGCGGCCGAGGAGCTCGGCTACCGTCCCAACCGATTCGCACGGGGCCTGCGCACGCACGCCTCGGACATGATCGGCCTCGTCACGGAGGAGATCGCGACCACCCCGCACGCCGGTCGCATCATCCTCGGAGCGCAGGAGGAGGCGAGCCGCCGCAACCTCACGCTCGCGATCATCAATTCGGAGCTGAATCCGGATCCGGAGGTCGACTCGGCGCAGGTGCAGGCGTTCCTCGACCGACAGGCCGACGGCATCATCTACGCCACGGTGTACCACGACGAGATCGTGGCGCCGGAGAATCTCCGTTCCCGCCCTGCTGTCCTGATCGGTGCCCGAGACGCATCGGGCAGCATCCCCGCGGTCATGCCCGACGAGCGCGCCGGCGCCGCTGCGGTCGTCGAGATGCTCGTCGCCAAGGGGCATCGCCGCATCGGCTTCGCGGCCAGCGTCGAGGACGTGCCCGCGACCAGAGGCCGCCTCCTCGGCTATCAGCAGGCGATGCAGGCCGCCGGTCTGCCGAACGATGACCTGGTGGCCTTCGGATCGGCGGACGCGCGCGGCGGCTACGCGGCGACGCTCGAACTGCTCGATCGTGAACCGACGGCGGTGTTCTGCTACAACGACCGCATGGCGATGGGCGCCTACCGGGCGGCGGGCGAGCGCGGTCTGGTCATACCGGCCGACCTGTCGGTGGTCGGGTTCGACGACCAGGCTCCGATTCCCGACAGCCTGTTCCCGACCCTGACGACGGTCACGCTCCCGCACTACGAGATGGGCGCTTGGGCCGTCTCCACGCTCGCGTCACTCCTGCATGGCAAGGACGAGGAGGCGCTGCTGGCCGCGCACCCGACCGTGCTCGCTTGCCCGCTCCTCGAACGCGAGTCCGTCGCGCCGCCGCGGAGCGCCGCGCTGCTGTGAACTGCATCGCTTCGACGGGATTCCCCGCCGCCACCTGACCGGAGGGGTCCGGGCTGCGAACCGCAGACTCCGCACTCGGGCCCCTCCACTTCCGTGGTCAGCCTTTCACTGCTCCGACGGTCATCCCCGCGATCACCTGTCGCTGGAACAGCGCATAGATAGCCAGCTGGGGGAGCAGCACCAGCGTCGCCGCGGCCATCATTCCGCCATAGTCGACCGTGTACTGGCCCTGGAAGCGTGAGACGGCCAGCGAGACCGTCACCATCTCGGGATCGTTGATCAGGATCGACGCGAACGGGAACTCGTTGAACACGTAGACGACGTTGAAGATGAGGATCGTCGCGATGACGGGCTTCATGAGGGGCAGCACGACGCTCCAGCACAGCCGCCACAGCCCGACGCCGTCGATGATGGCAGCCTCCTCGATCTCCGTCGGGAACTCCCGGAGGAAGCCGGTCATGAGCAGGGTGTTGAAGGGGATGGACACCGCGACATACGGCAGGATCAGCGCCCAGTAGGTCCCGAAGATCCCGAGTGCGAGGTCCAGGCGGTACACCGGGAAAAGCAGGATGTAGACCGGCACGGCCAGTCCCGCCAGGAGATAGAAGCGCACCGATGACTGCGCCCGTGGGCGGCGGAACACCATGCGCGTCAGCGCGAACGCGGCCATGAACGAGATCGCGGTGCCGATCGTGACCGACACGACGGCGATGAGGAGCGTGTTGCCGTACATGCGCAGCAACGGGAGCGAGGAGATCGCGTTGGCGTAGTTCTCGAGCGTGAGATGCGCGAAGGACAGCGGGTTGGAGAGGATGTCCGCACTCGGCTGCACCGACAGGAGGGCGATCCACAGCAGTGGGAGGACGATCAGGAACGTGATGAGATACGCCGCGCCGGCGATGATCCACCCCGTCCGCCGGCGTCGCCGCCGTGCCGTCATGCCGTCGGTCGCAGAGACCAGGGCGGGCGTCGCGCCGGTCCGTTCCTTCAGGTCCGTCATGAGACCGGCTCCTTCCGCCGCGCGGCGATGAGGTACCCGACGGAGACCACGGCGCCGAGGATCGTGATGATGACGGCCAGAGCCATGCCGTAGCCATACTGCTGATTGGTGAAGGTGATGAAGTACATGTAGCTGACGAGGGTCTCGGATCGATGGACGGGGCCGCCGCCGGTGAGCATGTAGACGAGCTCGAAGATCTTGAAGACGTTCGTGACCATCAGGATCGTGACGATCGTGAACGTCTCGCGCATCATCGGGATCTTGATGTGCCAGATCTGCTGCCACCCCGTAGCGCCGTCCAGCGCGCTCGCCTCCATGACATCTGCGGGGAGCATCTGCAGACCCGCATAGAAGATCGTCATCGCGAAGCCGATGCTGCTCCAGATGAAGACGATCGACACGGAGATCGGCGTCAGATAGTCCCCGCCGATCCATTGCACGGGCGGGATGCCGACCGCGCCGAGAACGCGGTTGAGCAGACCGATCTTCGGGTCGAGGATGAAGACCCAGATCAGGCCCACGAGGATCGGGGCGATGATCGCCGGCCCGAACACGAGCGCGCGGAGGGCGCCTCCACCGGCGATGGCGCGTTGGAGCAGCAGCGCGAGGGCGAATGATGAGGGGATCAGGATGCCGAGGCTCACGACCAGGATCACGATGGTGTTCTGGAGCGATTGCCAGAAGAACGGATCGCCAGCCAGAGCCGCGTAGTTGTCGAAGCCGATCCAGGTCGGGGCCCCGAAGCCCTGGAATCGAGTGAAGCTGAAGACGCCGGAGTAGATCACCGGATAGACGACGAATGCCGTGAACACGATGACCGCGGGGGCGAGCATCAAGAGGATCTTTCGGCGATTGCTGACCCAGATCATGGATGGGACTCCTCGTAGCGAGAGGTGGGGCCGTCGCCGACCCCACCCCGGTGGTCACTGCTGATTGCTGTCGAGCGCCTTCTGCACCAGCTCAAGGGCTGCCTGCGGAGTGAGCTGCCCCTGGATCACGCCGTAGATGCTGTCGTACATCGCGTTGGCGACGGGCGTCGGGACGAGCAGGTCGGGCTGGGATTGGGGGCTGGTCACGCCGTCGGCCGTCGCAGCGTCCAGCGCGGCCTTGAGCGCGCTCTGCGCGTCGGCATCCACCTGGGCCTGATAGGTGGTCACTGGAGGCTGGCCGTTGTCGACCAGGATCTGCTGCGCTTCGTCGCTGTAGTAGAACGCGAGGAACTTCTCGACCGCGGCCAGCTTGGCGGCATCGTCTGCGACCTTGTGGTCCACCGCGAACGGCGCCGAAGCTACATTCATGATGATGTTCTGCTCACCCACGCCGTCATCGAACTGCGGACCCTGCCAGAAGGCGATGTCAGGTGAGACCACGGACTCCTGGATCGCGCTGGATGCCCAGACACCCGCATCCAGCATCGCCGCGTTGCCGCTCGTGAATTGATCGACAGCCTGCTGGTAGGTCTGGGTGGACACGTTCGAGGGGAACGCGCCCGCCTCGCGGAGCTCGTCGATGTGCTCGTACAGGCGCAGGAAGTCGTCGTTCGTGTACTGGCCCGAGCCGTCGAGGAGGCCGTCGACCTTGTCCTCGTACCCGAAGCGATCGAGCATGGTCAGGAAGCTCCATACGCTGAACGCAGACTGGTTTGCCCCGTTCGAGATCGTCGTGATGCCCTTGGCGCTCAGCGTCTCGGACGCCGCGAGCAGGTCGTCGAATGTCTTCGGCATCTCGATGCCGTTGTCGGCGAGGATCTTCTTGTTGACCCACAGTCCGGTCAGCAGCCCCTGGTAGGGCACGCCGTAGACGACGTCGCCCGCGGAGAAGTTCGCGACGGTGCTCTCCGGGAAGGCGTCGGTCAGGTCGAGCTCCTCCAGAACCGGCGCGAGGTCCAGGAGAAGCCCGGCGCTCTGCATCTCCTCTGCGGTGGACTTGTAGACCCAGAAGATGTCGGGAAGGGTGTCGCTCTGGGCGGCGATGGACAGTTTCTGCAGGTGTTCCGCGACGGCTTCGCCCGACACGGTCACCTCGATGTCCGGATTCGCCTTCTCGAACGCCTCGACGATGGCCCACGTCGCCGGGTCGGCCGACTCGACGTCGGGATTCTGCATAGAGAGGGTTATCTCGGTCTTGCCGCCGTCGCCGGCGTCTGAGGACGACGTGCCGCAACCGGCGAGAACCAGTGCGGACGCGGTGAGGGCCGTGAGCGCGAGGGCGAGGCGCCCGTGCGCAGCGCGATGTGCTGTGCGCATGTACATCTCCTTTGATGGAAGTTCTGCGGTGCAGAATCGGGATTCATCGAAACGTTTGATCGAAACGTTTTTCTGAAGATAAGCGCCCGCTTCAGAACTGTCAAGCCTCGGCTGTTCCCGCGGTGAACCCCTCGGTGGACTCGCGCAGCTCGAGGGTCTGCCGGAGCCGTACGGTGCGCGGGTAGGCATCCGGGGCCTCGATCCGCTCGATGAGCAGGCCGACGGCCGCGACCCCCATGTCGAATGCAGGCTGACGCACGGTCGTCAGTCGCGGCCGGAACAGATCCGGGTTCGTGAATCCGTCGAACGTCGCGAAAGCGATGTCGTCGGGCGTCGAGCGGCCCGCCCCGTCAAGCGCCTCGAGCGCGGCGACCGCGAGCGGGGTGCTGCAGGCGATCACAACGGTCCGCGAGCGGTCTGCGAGGTCGGCGACCAGTAAGGCGCGGACCGCACCGACGTCGACTCCGGTCAGGACGAGCTGATCGGCGGCGTCCAGACCGGCATCGCGCACGCCGTCGTGGAAGCCGTCGAGGCGCTCTGTGAGTGCCGGCACGCGGGTGTCGCCGGCCACGACGGCGAACCGGCGATGGCCGAGCCCTGTCAGATGGGCCATCAGACGCCGCATGGAATCGCGGTTCTCTGCGCCAATCTGGTCGACCGGGACGTCGTGGTAGAGGCGGTCGAGCAGGACGACAGGGGCCTTCTCCTGCTGGAGCGACGTGAGCAGGTTCGGATCGGTGTTCGCGGCGCGGGCCAGGATCAGACCGTCCACGCGCCGCTCGAGCAGGGTCCTGATGGCGCGCTGCTCGCGGTCGGCGTCTTCTGCGGAGTTCGCCAGGAGGAGCGTCAGGCCGCGATCCGCCGCCGCTTGTTCGACCCCGTGGGCCATCTCCGCGAACGCCGGTTCCCCGGCATCCGAGACGATCAGGCCGATGCTGTCGGTCTTCGAGCGACGCATGGCGCGCGCCAGGGTGTCCTGCCGGTAGCCGGTCCTCTCGATGGCCTGCAGGACTCGACCTCGGGTCTTGGGTTCGACGTTGCGCGTGCCGTTCAGCACGTGCGAGACGGTCGATATCGACACCCCCGCCATCCGTGCGACATCCACCATGGTCGCCATCCGCTTGCTCCTCTGCTCGCGATGCAATCTTGCGCAAACGCTACATCATGGCCTTCGGTGCGCGTCAAAGGCACGATTCTCGCGCTCGAAACGCCAGACTTGCGCGCCCTGCCGCCGTCGGATACCGTCAAAGTCAGAAAAACGTTTCGATGACGATTCGCCCGTTCGCGGGGGAGGAGGACGACGGTGACCGAAGTCACACAGCCCACGGGGATGCTCGCCGACCTGACGCGCTCCCGGCCGGCGCGCACTGCGCGGGCCTCGAGCTTCGATCAGACCGGTCGCAACCGCGACAACTGGATCATCATGCCTGGTGAGCAGCGCACGCTCGCCGATATCGAGGGTCCAGGGTTCATCACCCACATCTGGATGACGCAGTCCTGCCGCATTCAGCCGGGTCCCGGCCAGATCGATCCGGATGTCGTCGGCGTGCCGATGCTCGAGATCCACAATGCGCTCGGCGTGAGCTGGGAGGTCGTGGACCCGGACTACTACCGGAAGATCGTTCTGAAGATCTATTGGGACGACCAGGAGACGCCGAGTGTGCTGGCACCGCTCGGAGACTTCTTCGGACTCATGAATTCGCTGTCCGGTTCGTACGAGTCGCTTCCGCTGTCGGTCTCGGCCAAGGAACCGGAGCTTCACACGTTCGGCGGCAGCGCCGCCTTCAACAGTTATTTCAGGATGCCGTTCGGAAAGCGTGCGCGTGTCGTCGTCGAGAACCAGAACGACATCCCCTACCTGCAGTACTTCTACATCGACTATGAGCTGCAGCGCGAGCAGCTCCCCGCGGACACCGTGTACTTCCACGCGCACTGGCGCCGCGCGCTCCCCAACGCGGGGTGGGGCCCCGATCTGCAGTCCAACAGCATCGAGACGACGATCCCCAACCTGGACGGCGCCGACAATTACGTTGCGCTGGAGACCGAGGGACGCGGCCATTACGTGGGGTGCACCCTCGCGGTACGCCACTTCCAAGGTTCCTGGTGGGGCGAAGGCGACGACATGATCTTCATTGACGACGACACCTGGCCGCCGAGCCTTCACGGCACAGGTATGGAGGACTACTTCGGTCACGCGTGGGGAATGCAGCGCAACGCCTACCTCTTCAACGGCACGATCGTCCACGAGGAGGACGTTCCCGGGTTTCATCACAGCTATCGGTTCCACCTGGCCGACCCGATCCGCTTCGACAAGCGCATCAAGGTCACCTTCGAGCACGGGCACGGGAATCATCTGTCCGATGAGTGGTCGTCCACCGCCTACTGGTATCAGACGCTGCCGTCACCGCAGCTCACGATCCCTGAAGTCGATCAACGTCTCCCGCTGCGCCCGGTCGACCGGGTGATCGAGGTGCCGCTGCCGGAGCTGACGGACGCACAGCGGGCCGCTCGCACGGCGGCCGCCGAGCGAATGGATAAGTTTGTCCAGAACCGCGACCGCATGCGCGCGGAACGCCGCACGCAGATCGACGAGTGGGAGCGCGGAAACGCGCTGATCGCCCGCGAAGTCCGCACCCGCTTCGACGCTTCGAAAGAGAACTGACCATGCGCCCGCACTTCCACTTCACGCCGCAGTCCGGCTGGATCAACGATCCGCACGGCATCACCTACCGCGACGGCGGGTACGACACGTTCTTCCAGTACGTCCCCGGCCAGACCGTCTGGGGTCCGAACTGCCACTGGGGCCACGCGCGCGGCCGCGACCTGTTCTCCCTCGAAGAGCTGCCCGTCGCGATCGCGCCGGGTGAGGGCGACGGTGGCATCTGGACGGGATCTCTCGTCACCGGTGCCGACGGGAAGACGCGCGTCTTCTACACCTCCACGTCCGAGCCTGACATCGGGATCGGCCGCGTCCGCATCGCGACCCCCGATGACGCGGAGTGGATCTCCTGGTCCAAGGGCGACTTCGTCGTCGACGCTCCGGCGGGGCTCGACCTCATCGCGTACCGCGACCCGTTCCTGCGGCAGGACTCCGACGGCTGGCGGATGTTCGTCGGCGCGGGCGACCGCGCCGGCACGGCGATGGCCCTCAGCTACCGCTCGGACGACCTGCAGGAGTGGACCTACGAGGGCGTCGCCCTCGAGCGGTCCTCCGCCGAAACGGCGGATGTGTGGATGGGTGCCCTCTGGGAGTGCCCGCAGATCATCGACGTCGACGGACGCGCGGTCATGGTGTCCTCGATCTGGCAGGCGGACGTCCTCTACTACTCCGGCTACGCGATCGGCACGTATGAAGCCGGCCGCTTCGTCGCCGAGCGCTGGGGCCGTCTGACCTGGGGCGACAGCTACTACGCGCCGTCCTTCTTCCGCGACGAGCAGGGCCGGCCCTGCCTCGTGTTCTGGATGCGGGGGATCGAGGACCTCGATGCCGGCTGGGCCGGTGCCCACAGCGTCCCGTACATCCTCTCCATTGAGGGCGACGTGCTCGTCGCCACGCCGCACCCCGACATCGAGCAGTACCGGGAGCCCGGCGCGACCGGACTCGCCGCGGACATCACGTGGACGCCCGACGCGGCCGGACTGCGACTGACGTCTGGTGGCGAGGACGCGGCGACGCTGGAGCTGAGCGGCGCGGGGGAGCTGATCGTCCGCATCGGCGATGCCGTGCACGCCTTCCCTGCCTCGGGGGAGGTCCGCGTGATCGTCGACGGGCCGGTGCTCGAGGTGGTGAGCCGCGGGGGACTGTTCGGTGCGCCGATCGCGCCTCGTGGCGACACGCTGACCGTGACCGCCGGTGACGACTCGGACGTGACCGTGCATCCCCTCGCGCGGTAGCGTCGCGTCATGACCTCGCACAACGATGATGCCGTCGGCGCCTCGAACAACGGCATCCTGGTGATCGGTGAAGCCCTCATCGACATCGTGGTCACCGCAGACAATTCCGAACCCGTCGAGCACGTGGGCGGGTCCCCGGCGAACGTCGCGCTCGCGCTCGGCCGTCTCGGCGACCGTGTCAGTGTGCTGACCGCGATCGCCGACGACGACCGCGGCCGGCGCATCGCCGATCACCTCCGCGCATCCGGGGTCGCCATGCATCCCTCCTCCTGGAGCCTCGACCGCACGTCCACGGCTCTGGCCCGCATCACGGCGGACGGCTCTGCGCGGTACGAGTTCGACGTCACCTGGTCGCTGCCGTCGGTGCCCGTCGTGCGCGATGACATCGTTCACGTCGGCTCGATCGCCGCGTTCGTCCAGCCCGGCGCGGACTCCGTGCTCACCGCGCTGCAGAACACCCCGGAGCCGACGGTGATCTCGTTCGACCCGAACATCCGCCCGGCTCTGGTCGGCGACCGCGCGGCGGCGCTCGCGCAGGTCGACGCGATCACCGCGCTCGCCGACATCGTGAAGCTGAGCGACGAGGACGCCGAGTGGCTCTACCCCGGCTGGGGTGCCGAGGCGGTCGTGGACCGCCTGCTCGAGACCGGTGCGCGTGTCGTCGCCGTGACGATGGGCGGCGACGGCGCGCTGATCGGCTCGGCGCACGGCAAGGTCACCGTGCCTGCTCCGCACGTCAAGGTGCGCGACACCGTCGGCGCGGGCGACACGTTCTCGGCGGGGCTCATCGACGCGGTGCTGCACCAGCCCGACCTGCTGCAGACACCGGATGCCGACGCCCTCACCTCCCTCGGGCGCCACGCCGCCGCCGCCGCGGCGATCACCGTTCAGCGTCCCGGTGCCGATCCGCCGACCCGGGAGGAACTGGACCGCGCGCTGCGCGCGGAGGGTGTCCGGCGCTGCACGACCGAGGGCATCGGCCTCTTCCCGTACTGACGCCGCCCGATCGGAGGCTGTCGCGCTTTCGGAAGGACGATCTCAGCGAGATCGTCCTCCGAAAGCGCGAAACCCTGCAGAACCGGAGGCGGCGTGCTCAGGGCAGCTCGACGGAGTCCGCGTACACCAGGCGGTGGTCGCGCTGAGGCAGGACCGCGAGGAGGGGCGGCAGCCCGATCGTGTCGGCTTCGTGCACCTCGTACTCAGCGAGCTGCACGCGCAGGCGCTCGCCGGCCACCCGCTCGGGCAGCGCGACGCTGCCCACCCACTCCGCCTCGGCGAAGCGCTCCTGTCGAACCGCCGAAAGGCTCAGGCGCACATCGAGCTCCACCGGGTCGCCGACCGCGGTCCAATCCAGATCGCTCGTCGCATCGGCGGGCAGACGCTCCGCCCAGGCCGCGATGCGCCGCGACGCACGGATCTCGGAAGCGAGATCGGGAAGTCCGCGTGCATGCTCGGGAACGCCCACGGTTCCGGCGAGCGAGAGGATGACCGCCGACGAGTCGGGAGTGACGGTGAACGTCGCCT
Organism: Microbacterium lacus; assembly: GCF_039531105.1. NCBI lineage: Bacteria > Bacillati > Actinomycetota > Actinomycetes > Micrococcales > Microbacteriaceae > Microbacterium > Microbacterium lacus. The sequence continues at coordinate 3,206,310 of NZ_BAAAPK010000001.1, read as the reverse complement.
CACGGCGGGGGAGCGGCTGCAGCCAGTCGGCGCGGACGACGCTGGAGATCTCCACCCCTGGCACCGAATGGGGCTGATACCTCGCGAGCGCCAGCTGCACGAACGGCGTGTACGCGTCACCGGATTCGATCGCGACGTCGCAGAACCAGAGGCGACGCTCCGGATCGAACTCGGGTTGATGGCCGACCACGACGACGGTGTCGGGCACCTCGGCCAGCGCGACGGTCCCGACCGCTGTGCGCCGCGGGAAGTGCGTCGCGTACGGTCCCGCCGGGAGCGACTCTCCCGCGAAGACCGGATCCGCTCCCCACGCTGTCGTGAAGCGCAGCCCCGCCGCGCCGGTGCCGGGCGTGAACGTCCGGAACTCGGTGACCAGCGCCGCCGTGGCGCGGACGTCGGCGGCCGCCGAGAGGTCGGCATCCGCGGTGCGTGCCTCGCCGATCGAACGGTCGACGCTCACGAGGAAGCGGTCGAGCGCGGTGCGGGGGCGGGCCGATCGGATGCCGCGCTCGGGCGCCGGCGTGGCCTGCGCCACCTGGGCGAGGCGCTCGGCGATGAGCGTCGTGGCGTCGCCGCCCGGTGCGCCGATCGCGCTCTGCGCGACGACCTCCTGCGCCCACGCCTGCGCGGCACCGCGTGTGGTGCTGTCCACGAGGATTCCGGCGTCGACGTCGACGGGCCAGCGCACGTGCGGCTGGCGGGCCAGCACGACTCCGAGGAGCTCGTCGGGGCCGCTGGAGAACCACGGGCGGCCGAGATAGACACGCAGACCGCCGGCGGTGCGGATGCGGCGCACCGCGAACGGCGCCTCCACCGCGAGCGCCTCGGTGCGCCACTCCCAGTACGGCACGAGGTACTGCACGTCCGGCGGGGCGGGTCGCGAGCTGGAGGGCACGTCGACCCGCAGGGCCGCGCCCGTCGATGTGGTCAGCGCCGGGTCGTCGGTGATCCGCGCCGGGAAGTATTCGCGGAAGCGCGTCGTCGCGGTCGGGGTGTAGTCGACCCACCGATGCCGGGTGTCGCCGAACTCGTGCCGGACGGCGTGGCGCGGACCGTAGGGTCCCGCCGGCGGGCCGTTCGTGCGCCACAGGCGCGCGTCGACCTCGAAGGGCTGGATCTCGAAGTCCGACACGTGGGATCGCTTGCCCTCCTCCCGCGGCATCGGCTCGAGGACGTCGTCGACGGGGTCAGACCACGCCGCATCGATGTCGAGGCGCCCGGTGCTCGCGGCGTGGTTGTGCACGACACCCGGCAGCAGCGAGAACGTCGCGTCGACGTCGCGCATCCAGCCCGGTTCGAGTCGGATCTCCGGAGCTTCGAGCGGCTTCTCGACCGCGTGCACGAGTGTCAGGTCGCTCGCGGGGGTGATCATCCAGTGGCGACCGCGCCGGACGGTCTCGCGCTGCGCGGCCGATGCCGGCGCCTGGTCCTCGTCGATCAGATGCCACACGCGCATCAGGTCGATGTCGGCGTCGTCGAGGAACGAGCTCAGGTGGACCGTGCGCAGTGTCGCCTTCGGCAGCGCCACCGTCAGGACGCGGGCATCCGCGTCGAAATCCGGCGCCCCGTCGCCCTCGACGACGCGCAGCAGCACCGGCCGGCGGTCGGTCCAATCGGCGGGGTCTCCAGGCCAGCGCAGGAGTCGGGTGGGCGGTTCGCCCTGCACGTCCGGTGCGCCGCCGGCCTCGTCGCCGGGCAGCGTGGTGAGCGAGATGCCCCGGGAGAGCGGATCGGGCAGATACGGCAGCTCGAGCGACACGGCCGGGTGCACGACGTACTGGCCGTCGGGCAGCACCTGATCCTTCTGGCCGGTCAGGGCATCGGCCGGTCCGCGCGGGTTGATCACCTGCGCACCCGGCGCGGTGAGGAAGCTGCCGGCCTCGCGCGCGGCGACCTGGAACTGGGCGGCGACCGCATCGGCGTCGCCGGTGAGGGCGGCGTCGAACATGCCGTGCGTCTCGGCGAGCTGCACGCTGCCGATCGGAGCGGCCAGGTGGCGCTCATTGCGCGCGCGGTAGACCACACCGGTGTCGCCGCCGGGCTCGTGCCCGGGGAGCGTCCGCACGCGATCGAGAGCGATGTACTCCTCGACCGGGACGTCGAGCGTCGACCGGATCACGAGACGCATGAGGGATTCGCCCTCGGTGTACTGCGTGAGCGGGATCACGGCCGGGGAGGGGACCGGCTCCCAGCGCTGGTACGTCTCGAGATCGCGCTCGTGGGCTTCGTCGAGCTGATCGTCGGGGATCGACATCCCGGACAGGTCGACCGCCCGCACCCGCAGCCGGTACGCGCGCCCGAACCGCAGGCGGGGAAGCGACCCGCGCTGCACCCGGAATCGCGCGGCGAGCGGGAAGCCGGTGTCGGCGACCTCGGGCCGGGTGGCGGGATCCACCGGCGCGGTCTCGCCGACGACCTTTCCCGGCCGCTTCACCGCGAGCGACCATCCGTCCCAGCCGGCGAGCGTCTCGTGCAGGTACTGGTCGGCGGCGGGGTCCGGTGCCGCACTCGAGGTGGCGGCGGCCTTCAGGTAGCCCTCGTCCGGCGCGGGTTGCACGCTGAGGGGCCGCGTGTCGGCGCCGGGCGCGACGAGCTCGTACCGGCCCTCGCGCCGGTGCAGCGAGAACCACTCCCGCGTCCCCGACTTCTCGTCCTGGATGTCGATGCGCCAGCCGCGGGTCACGTCCTCGGCGCCGAGCTGCGCCGGTTGACCGGCCGTGTGGCGCTGATCGTGTCGGGCGGACCGGTCGAACTGGGCGACCATGTCCGCCGCCCGGTCCTGCCGGGCGACGATGATCCCGTTGGAGCGCAGGGCCGGCAGCGACGACGCATCCGCCGTCATGGACTCCGCCCCGTTGTTCGCCTGGGCGCTGTCGCGCAGATCCTGATCGGTGCGTTCGAGGTGCGCGAGAAGCGTCGTGAGCTTGAGCGCGGCGCCGTCCGGGTCGAGCTGGTCGACGAGGAAGCGTCGGGCATCGTCGACGGTGAGGCTGCCGTCGACGATGTCGGGGACTTCCGAGCGGGATGCCGGAGCCCACGCGCGGTCCGTCCGGTGCGCCAGCGTCCGGGGTCGCGCCTGCTCGGGCGCGGTCGCGGGGACGATGAGCTCCTCGAGCAGCCCCCCGTTGAACCCGGACGCGACGCGGATCTCACTGATCTCGCGGATGCCGCCGTCATCGGGGATGCCGATGTCGATCGCGAGCCCGAGATGGCGCAGCAGCGCCGGGTAGTCCGCGCACCGGGCGACGAACGAATGGAACTCCGGCGCGATCGGCGGCGGCGCGACGGCTGTGGCGGCGGCCCCGTCCCAGGGGTCGTCGGTGCGGTCGTAGAAGGTCGTCGCCGCCGCGAGTGCGAAGGCCGGCCGCTCGGCCGGCGGGACGTCCTCGATCCGCAGGAAGCGTCCGGGCAATCCGCCCGGACGCGGGTCGGAGGTCCGCCGCACACCGGCGATGAGTTCGCGGATCGCACGACGGTGACCGCCCTCGCCGAACCGCTCGCGCACGCTCAACGGCGAACGCAGCTCCGCGAGCTTGCCCGCGAGCGGTCCGCGGGTGATCGTGGGGAAGGCGGTGGGGCTCGTGACGGCGACGGTCTGGTACAGCCCCGCGACGGCCCGGGCGACCTCGGCGACGGGGTACGAATGCACGACGGCCTGCGAGAAGTCCTGGAACCCGGCCTCGCCCACCGCGGTCGCCCCGAACAGCTCCTCCCACACCTTCGGGTCTGGCGTCACCGCCCCGGGGTCGCGCACCTCGGTGAGCGGGATGCCGTCGAGCACCCCCAGCCCGTCGACCTCGATGGCCCAGCGCGCCTCAGTCAGGGTCTTCGGCCAGTTCGCGAACGCCGCGAAGTCCGCGAGGGGGAGACGGATGCCGCTCCCGGCCGGCGCGCCGGTGGAGAGTCTCGGCGTGACGAACACCGTCACTTTCAGCAGCCCGTGCTCCGGCATCCGGCCCGCGGGGATCGCCGTGAAGATCGCGGCCTCGGTGCTCACGGCGTCTCCACTCCGAACGCCTCGCAGTACTGCGCCCACGGGTCCTGCTCGAGCCCGCGGTCATCGACGTACCGGTCCATCGTGTCCAGGAACGTGGGGTCGCCGCTCGAGCCGGCGAATTGCTTCTCGCACGAGACCGACACCGAGAAGGACAGGAAGCACACCGACACCTCGATGCTGATCGAGGCCTTGCCGACGGCCTTGGAGGCTCCTCCGATCGAGCGGTAGCTGAGCTCGAGGTAGAGCTCGATCGCGGCGGAGATGAGTCCGAGGACGTCCACTTCACCGCGCGCCCGGAAGTAGCCGGTGAGCTGCACGGCCTCGGTGTCGCCCTGCAGCTCGAGGCGGAAGTAGATGCCCGCCATGACCGACAGGCTGCCCGACGCGACCACGAAGCTCATCTCCACCGCGGCGCCGAACTCGAACGCCGCCTCGATGACCTTCAGTCCCTTCGGCGAGACCGTCAGCGCGAAGAACCCGCCGCCGGCGAAGAACGCGACCTGCAGGCGGAACGGGTTCTCGCGGGTCGCGAAGAAGAACCGGAACTCGAGGGACTCGCCGATGAACGGCACCGAGAGCTCGGCGCCGACGTGGATGTTGCTCAGTGCGAACACCCCCACCGCGAGATCCGGGATCTGCAGATCGAAGCCGGCCTTCAGTCCGCTCGGCTGGATGTCGAGATAGGGCGGATCGCTGAAGCCGTCGAACGGGATGATCTCCTTGAGCGTGTTCACGAAGGCGAGCGGCCCCAGGAACTCGATGCCCTCGGCGCGGCCGTCCTTGCCGTCGCTCAGCTCGACGTTCACGTCGGTCTTGCGGCCGGGCTGGACGGAGAACTCCATCACCGTGACGTGGATCGCGAGGAAGCCGGTGTCGCCGAACAGCGTCACCGTGAACGGCGGCAGGGCGCACGAGACGAGCGTGGTCGGCGTTCCGCCGCGCAGCGGCGCCTGCACTTCCGAGACGAGCCGCAGCACGCCGTCGCCTTCCGGGCGGAACACCGGCGGGCTGACGCCCGTGGGCGGCCACGGGACGAGCGGTGTGCTCCACTCCAGTCGGGCACTCACCCGCTCGGGCAGCAGAGCGCCGGTCGCGAAGGCCTGAACGGCCTGGGCGACGGGCGCGGCATCCGTCGCGAGGTCCGCCAGCCGGTCCAGCAGCGCCATCAGGCGCTCACGCTCCGGTCGCGCCACGGCGAGCGCGTCGCCGATCTCGCGGAGACGATCGGCGAGGGCGCGGGCGTCACCGGCGACCTGCGTCAGCAGCACGTCGAACGGCTGAGGCGGATGCGGCGGCTGCAGCACCGCCGCGAGGGCATCGGCCACCGCCGCCGCGGAGACGCCGAGATCGGCGGCTGCCTGCTGCACCGCCGCGGACTGCGCGGCGAGCGGAGCGCTCTGCGCCGCGAGGAACGCCCTCGCCTCGGTGATCGACGATCCCAGGTCGACGACGACGTTGACCGACTTGGTGACGAAGGCCGGAAGCGGTCCGCCCGAGGAGGGCAGGAGCTCGGACAGAGGAAGGATGCCGAACAGCTTCGCCGCGTCGAGGCCGAACATGCCGCCGACGTCGAACCCCGCGGCGTTCGACGCGAGCTGGGTGAGGTCGCCGCCGACGGGACCGACGCGGCGGGCGAGGGCGGTCACGCCGACGCTCGGACTGACGAAGCTGCCGGAGCGCTGGGACTGCGTCGAGAACCCCATCGTGACGGCGGATGCCGGAGGCAGAGGAGTGCCGCTGTCATCCGACAGTTGCAGGAACAGCCCGCCCTGATTGCCGGGGGCATTCGCCCCGGCGCCGACACCGTGCTCGCGATACGCCTTCGCATACGTCAGGGCCCGGGCGCCGGTCTGACCGGTGAACGCGGACATCGCGGGCACCGGCGCGTGGGCGACGCGCATGACGGGAAGCACGAAGTTTGTCGACTTCTCCTTCGTGACCGTGTCGAACTCGGCGTCGAAGCGGATGCGCTGCGTCGCGAGCGTCGTGTCGTCGGGGTCCAGGGGCGGCGCGAACGCGAGCCGCTGGCCGAGGAGCGGATAGGTGGTGTCCACCGCGTTCGCCGCCGCCAGTGCGGCCTCCCGGGACGCGGCGCCCTCGAAGACGGTCTTCTCGACGAACACCGCGGGGCCCTCGAACTCGACCAGCCGGTTGGCGATGTCGTTCGCGAGGAAGCGGAAGTGGAAGGCGTGCGTGCCGGCGCCCGGCGCGCCGGGTCCCGGTGCCGGACCGTCGCCCTCGGCCACCTCGGGGACGAAGATCTGCCCCGGTGCTCCGGTCAGGAGGGTGCGCGGGGCGGAGAGCGGCGGTGTCTCCTGCGTGAGCAGCCGCACCCAGCGCAGCGGCATCCGATTGTCGAACTTCTTCGTTCCCGTCGCGAGGAACCGCCGCTCCGGCTCGCGGACGACGACGAAGAGCCGCTGGTAGAGCGTCGCGCGGCCGTCGGCCTTGACCCGCCGCTCGGTGACCTTGACGAGCGAGGCGCGGTGGCCGAACGGCAGCAGCACGCCCTGATAGACGACCTTCACGTAGTGATCGCGGCCGAGGGTCGCCCGGTGACGCCACTCCTGGATCGACAGCCCTTCGGCGCGGGCCGGATCGAAGTGCGCCTCCAGCGCCAGCCATCCCCCCGGGGCGGTCAGCATGAGGCGCTCGACAGCCGCGGGCTGGGGCTTGTACCCCGGCCACCGGTGGTTCGAGGTGAGGTGCACGAGCTGCATGCGATCGCGGACGGTCAGGCTCGCGCGGAACGGAGGAAGGGTCGCGGGGTTGCCGAAGTCCTCGCTGGGGAAGACGGCTTCGCGGGCCGCCGCGGCTTCGGGCGTCCGGAAGTCACGGGTCCACACCGCGCGCACCGTGCGCGCGGCAGCCCGGGCTTCGTCCAGCGGCGGAGCGCTCGCCGGGTCGAGGTCGGCCGGGCCGTCGGTGCGCGTGGCGAGCCGTGAGTGCCACAGCTCGATCCGTCCGTCGTGCTCCGCCTCATGCAGCGCGTGCGCGAACGCCCCGCGCGAGTGCGGGCTGAGCTGCAGCCGCCACGGGATCTCCAGGGCCGTCTCGGTCTCGGTCGGCGGCCGCGGGATCGGTGGGCGCACGTCGATGGGGATGCGCGGCCCGATCTCCAGGCCCGGCCGGATGTCGGTCGTGACCGCGGCCACCGCCGCGGCCGCCCCGAACCGCTCCTCCAGCTCGGCGGCGGTGCGCCGCAGCTGCGCCGCCGCGGTCAGGTCGACGAACGCGGCGTCCGTCCGCCGAAGGCTGCGGCGGACCGCGGCGCGGCGGGAGACCCGCACCCGCGCGTCGACCGATGCGATCGCCCCGCGCTCCACCGCGAGCTCCTGCCACCGGATCAGCGGCGCCGCGTGCTCGGCGTGCGGCACGACGCTCAGGGGCAGCACCCGCATCGCGTGCAGCAGACCGGCCGCCGTGAACGGGATGCGCTCATCGGCCACCGCGTACGCGACCCGGCTCTCGCGCGCGATGCGCGCCTTGACCGGATAGCTCGGGACCTCCGCGCCGCCGGGCGGTGCCGCGGCACGGTTTCCGTCACCGGGCACCGGCTCCGTCGCGAAGGCGCCGGCCGGACCGGCCGGGTCGAAGAACGCCTGCTCGAGCAGGTGCTGGGGTCCGAACACCGCGACGAGGAAGGCGGGCTTTCCGGCGTCGCGGCGGACGAGGACCGGGATGCCGGCATCCTCGTTCCGGTCGAGGTTCACGAACCGGAATCCGATGTTCAGCAGATCGCCGGCCCGCAGAAGATCCAGCCGGGGAAGCGTCTCGCCCGACGCGCCGGCGACCATGTCGACCACGCCGCCCAGCTCACCGACCGGCACCGTGATCGAGGGCGCCCGCTCGAACACGCGCGACACCGCCGCGGCCATGCGTGGATCCCGTTGCCCCGCCATCGTGCCCCCGCACTGCGCCGCTCCCCCGAGTCGACGGCGACACTCTACTCGCGCCGGCCGCGCGGCACACCCCCTCCGGCGACAGCCGTCGTGGCACGCCGAGTCGCCTCGGTCAAGCCCCCGGAGCACCGGGGTGCGGGCGCGCAGAGTGGAGACCCCCCCCGACGACCCGGAAGGACCCCATGCCCCGCTTCGGCTACACCCTCATGACCGAGCAGAGCGGACCCCGCGACCTCGTGCGCTACGCCGTCGCGGCCGAGGAGGCCGGCTTCGAGTTCGAAGTCTCCAGCGACCATTTCACACCGTGGCTGACGAGCCAGGGCCACTCGCCCAACGCCTGGGTCACGCTCGGCGCCGTCGCGCAGGCCACGTCGAACGTCGAGCTCATGACCTACGTCACCTGCCCGACGATGCGATATCACCCCGCGGTCGTCGCCCAGCAGTCCGCGACGCTGCAGCTGCTCTCCGAGGGGCGCTTCACCCTCGGGCTCGGCTCGGGCGAGAACCTGAACGAGCACGTGATCGGCGAGGGCTGGCCCGCGGTGCAGGTGCGCCAGGCGATGCTCGAGGAGGCGATCCAGATCATCCGCGAGCTGCACACCGGTGAGCTCGTCACGTGGGAGGGCGACTACTTCCGGGTGGACTCCGCGCGCATCTGGGACGCCCCCGAGGGCGGCGTTCCCATCGGCGTCGCCGTCTCGGGTGACAGCTCGATCGAGCGGTTCGCCGATCAGGCAGATCACCTGATCGCGGTGCAGCCCGCCGGAGACCTGATCGAAGCGTGGGATGCCGCCCACGGGAAGGGCTCGCGCAAGATCGGTCAGATGCCGATCAGCTGGGATCCGGACGAGAAGGTCGCGCGCGAGCGCGCGCACGACCAGTTCCGCTGGTTCGCCGGGGGATGGGCCGTGAACGCCGACTTGCCGACGCCGGCGGGCTTCTCGGCGGCGAGCCGGTTCGTCCGGCCGGAAGACGTCGCCGATTCGATTCCGTGCGGCCCCGATCTCGACAGGATCGCGGAGGGCGTCAAGGAGTACCTCGACGCCGGTTTCACCGACGTCGCCCTCGTCCAGGTCGGTGATGAGGGCCAGGAGCGCTTCCTCGCCGAGGCGGCCGCTCCGCTCCTGGAGAAGCTGCGCGCGCTCTGAGGCGCACCGCGGGGCCGGGTGTCCGGCGGGAGTACGGTGGAGAGATCCCCCCACTGCCGACCGTCGGACACCCGTGACCTCTCCCGCGCTCCCCACGCCCTCCTTGCGTGCGTGGACGATCTGGAGCGTCGGGGTCGCCGCCTACGTCCTCGCGATCACGAACCGCACGTCGCTCGCCGCGGTCGGCGTGGACGCCGCCGATCGGTTCTCCGCCGACGCGTCGACCCTGTCGATGTTCGCGGTGCTGCAACTCGGCGTCTACGGCGCCATGCAGATCCCGGTCGGGGTGTGGCTGGACCGCTGGGGTGCGCGCCCGATCATCACGATCGGGATGATCCTGATGGCGGTCGGCCAGCTCGTCATGGCCCTCTCGCCGAACGTCGGGATCGCGATCGCCGCCCGCATGCTGCTCGGCGCCGGCGACGCGATGGTCTTCCCGAGCGTCCTGCGCGTGATCGCCACCTGGTTCCCCGCGCAGCGCGGTCCGGTGATGGTGCAGATGACCGGCATCCTCGGACAGCTCGGTCAGATCATCGCGATCATCCCGCTCGCTGCGCTCCTGCACGCCACCTCCTGGTCGATCGCGTTCGGCAGCGTCGCCGGGCTCGGCATCCTGTTCGCGGTGCTCGTGTTCGCGGTCATCCGCAACCATCCGCCCGATCGGGCCGAAGACGTCTCGGTCGACACCGACACCGGGGCGATCAGGGTCGTCACGTCGGCCGTGGACACGAGGGTCGGCATCCGCGCCGCCTGGTCGCACCCCGGCACGCGCCTGGCGTTCTGGTCGCACTTCACGACACCGTTCGCAGGAACCGCGTTCATCATGCTGTGGGGTGTCCCGTTCCTCACCTCGGGGGAGGGGCGCACGCAGGCCGAGGCGGCGGCGATCACGACCGTGCTGGTGCTCTCGGGCATCGCGATCGGGCCGGTCATGGGTCTGCTCTCCGGGCGCCTGCCGCACATGCGGTCCCGCGCGCTCGTCCTGCCGACGATCGCCGTGCAGATGATCGCGTGGCTCGTGGTGATCGCGTGGCCCGGTCCTGCGCCGCTGTGGCTGCTGTTCGTGCTCGTGGTCGCCCTCGCGACGGGGGGACCGGCATCCATGATCGCGTTCGATCACGCACGGACGCACAACCCGAGCCACCGGCTGAGCACCGCGACGGGCATCACGAACTCAGGCGGGTTCCTCGCCGGGATGATCGCGATCTTCCTGATCGGTCTCGCGCTCGACCTGCAGGGAGCGGGCACCCCGGACACGTTCACGCTCGACGCGTTCCGGATCGCGTTCCTCACGCAGGTGCCCTTGTGGCTCGTGGGGGCGCTCTTCATCGTGCGCGAGCGCAAGCTCACGCGCATCCGTCTCGGGCTGGACGAGCCGCGGCGCAAGCGGCGGCGCTGACGGCTCTTCGCGTCGGGAAGGTGGCGGCTCTGGTCGTCTTGCGGGTGACACCTCGGTGCGGTGGGGGAGGCCCCCGCTAGCGTCCGGGGCATGGCGGAACCGGTGCGGGCGTGGTGGGCGCGGAGGCAGTTCTCGCGCGGTGCGGAGGTCCCGTACCCGGTCGGCACCTACCGCGAGGCGTGGGCGGCGTACCCGATGCTGATCCGCCAGTACCACCCGGAGCTCAACGCGGGCATCACCCTCACCCAGGTGCCCCCTGCGGCCGACGTGCTGCTGCTGTGGGAGTGCGAGTCCGGGCACCGGTTCGTCGCGACGCCGTCCGAGCAGCGCGCGCGTCCGGGGCGGCAGCGCCGTCGGTCCGCGTGGTGTCCCGACTGCGCCGAGCTCGCCGCGCCGAAGCGAGTGGTCCCGGCGGCGGTCCCGGCCCCGCCGAGCGCTTCAGGCCCGACGCCGTCGGCCGCATCCCCGGCCCCACCGCGCACCGAACGCCCGACCCCGGCGCCGCCGCGCGTGAAGCGGCCGCGCACTCTGTGCCCGAAGACCCCGGCGCTCCCCGCGGGCGAGCCGTTCGTCAGCGCGTGCGCGCCGCGGCCGGCATCCGCCGTCGAAGCCCGACTGCGCGCCGACATCTTCGCCCGGCTCGAGGTGACGCCGGGCATGAACGCGGTCCGAATCAGCCGCCCCTTCTTCGACCACCTCGAAGTGTGGCCGGACATCCTGCTGCCGGAGCTCCGCGTGGCGATCGAGTACGACAGCACCGGCCGGTTCGGCCTCGAACACGTCGGCTCACGCGAAGATGCAGACAGACGCAAGGACCGGATGCTGCGCGCCGCGCGCTGGGAGGTGGTGCGCATCCGCACCGGCAAGCTCGAGAAGCTCGGCCCGCACGACCTCCAGCTCTCTTCGCTCGGGCGGCGCGGCATCGACCGGCTGATCGACACCCTGCGCGAGATCCGCGGGCCGCTGTTCGTCGATGCCTATCTGCGCTGAGGCCCCGATACGCGAACGGCGGCCAGGACCTCTCGGTCCCGGCCGCCGCGTGGGGGGCGTGTGTTTACTTGAACGCGTCCTTCACGTTCTCGCCGGCCTGCTTGAGGTTCGCGGCCGCCTGGTCGCGCTCGCCCTCGGCTTCGAGACGCTCGTTGTCGGTGGCCTTACCGACCGCTTCCTTGCCCTTGCCGGTGAGGTCCTGTGCCGCGTTCTTGATCTTGTCGTCGAGGCCCATGGCTGTCTCCTTCGTTCGAGGTCGAGTGGCTCGTGTCTGCGCCGCTCGTGGATCCATCCCACGCCGACCCCGGCCGACCGGACAAGGGCTTGACAACCCCGACCCGTGCGCTACCAGCCGCCGCGGGTGGGGGTGTGGCCTTCGCGGGCCCCCTCCGGCATCGCCATCTCGGCGCGAACCCCGAGCAAGCGCACCGCGCGGTCCGGCGCGATCTTCGCCGCGAGCTCCCGCAGCTTCCCGCGGATGACCGCCGGGTCCGCGGTGCCGGCGATCTTCTTCGTGAACGTCTTCGTCGTGAACGGCGCGTACCGCACCTTGAGCCCGAGCCCGACGACGGGTCGGCCCTCGGCCGCGACGTCGGCCAGCACCTGCGCGAGCAGGTCGTCCAGCGCCGCGTCGACCTCGGCACGGTCCTCGAGGTTCGCGTTGAACGTCGTCTCACGGCTGTGCCCGCGTGCGACCCACGGGGTGTCGTCCACGACGCTCGCGCCCTCGCCGCGCCCGAGCTGCGCGTACCACGGGCCCATCCGCGGGCCGAACTCGGCGATCATGGCCGCCGGGTGGGCCTGCGCGAGCTCGGCGACGGTGCGGATGCCGAGCCCTGCGAGCCGACGCGAGATCTTCGTCCCGACGCCCCAGAGCTCGATCGTGGGCCGATCACCCATCACCGACAGCCAGTTCTCGACCGTGAGGCGGAACACGCCGCGCGGCTTGCCGAACCCGGTGGCGACCTTGGCCCGCACGAGCGTGTCGCCGATACCGACGCTGCAGTGCAGCCGGGTCGCCTCGAGCACCGCCGAATGCACATCCCGCGCGTACGCCTCCGGGTCGGACGTCTCGACGCCGACGAACGCCTCGTCCCAGCCGAGCACCTGCACGACCGCGCCGGGCTGCGCGCGGAGGGTCGCCATCACGACGGCGGATGCCGCGTCGTAGGCCGCATGGTCGACGGGGAGGATGACGGCGTCGGGGATCTTCCGGGCGGCGATCCGCAGCGGCATCCCCGACCCCACGCCGAATGCGCGGGCCTCGTAGGACGCGGTGGAGACGACCGCCCGTTCAGCCGGGTCGCCCCGGCCGCCGACGATGAGCGGGAGTCCGGCGAGCTCGGGATGCCGCAGCACTTCGACCGCGGCGATGAACTGGTCCAGGTCCACGTGCAGCACCCAGGAGCGGGCAGCTGCACTCATGGCCGGAAGGTCAGGACCGGCGACTCTGCGTGTGGAAGAGCAGCCCCACGGCGAGGGAGATCACCAGGATGCCGGCAGCGAAGATCAGCCCCTGGAACGCCGACACGGTGAATGCGAGACCGAGCAGGTAGAAGCCCGCCAGGAACAGCACCAGGTACAGAGCGAACAGAACGATCATCGCTACCTCTCTCCAAAGTCCCTCCGATCGTACCGGGACTTCTGCAGCCTGCGCGCCCGCGCCCGCGCGGAACCGGGCGCGCGTGCCAGGCTGGGAGCATGTCGCACAGTCAGCCAGGCCGGGAGTGGTGGCGCTCCGCCGTGGTCTACCAGGTGTACCCGCGCAGCTTCCAGGACTCCGACGGCGATGGCATCGGCGACATCCCCGGGATCGTCTCCCGGCTGGACTACCTGCACGATCTCGGCGTGGACGTCATCTGGCTCTCGCCGGTGTACCGCTCGCCGCACGACGACAACGGCTACGACATCAGCGACTACGAGGACATCGACCCGACGTTCGGCAGCCTCGCCGATATCGACGAGCTCATCGCGCAGCTGCACGCGCGCGGGATGAAGCTCGTGATGGATCTCGTCGTCAACCACACATCGGACGAGCACGCCTGGTTCGTCGATTCGCGGTCGGGTCGGGATGCCGAACACGCCGACTGGTACATGTGGCGCGATCCGCGCCCAGGTGCGGTTGGCGGCCGGCCGGGCGCGGAGCCGAACAACTGGGGCTCCTTCTTCTCCGGTTCGGCGTGGGAGTGGGAGCCTGCGCGCGGGCAGTACTACCTGCACCTGTTCTCCCGGAAGCAGCCCGACCTCAACTGGGAGAACCCGGTCGTGCGCCGCGCGGTGTACGACATGATGAACCGCTGGCTGGACCGCGGCGTCGACGGATTCCGCATGGACGTCATCAACTTCATCTCGAAAGACCTCGCCCTTCCCGACGGCGAAGTTCTCCCCACGGGCTTCGGTGACGGCATGCCGTTCTTCCGCAGCGGCCCGCGGCTTCAGGAGTTCCTCGCCGAGATGAAGGCCGAAGTCTTCGACGGCCGGGAGCAGGACTACCTCACGGTGGGCGAGATGCCCGATGCGACGCCCGAGCTCGCCGCCCGGCTGACCGACTCGCGCACGGGTCAGCTGAGCATGATCTTCCAGTTCGAGCACGTCGGACTCGACCAGATCGGCGGCAAGTGGAACGTCGGCGAGCTCGACCTCCGCGACCTGAAGCGCTCGTTCGCGCGCTGGCAGGAGGCGCTCGCCGAGCACGGCTGGAACAGCCTGTACTGGAACAACCACGACCAGCCGCGCATCGTTTCGCGCTGGGGGAACGACCGCGAGCACTGGTACGCGTCGGCGACCGCGCTGGCCACGGTCCTGCATCTCCAACGCGGCACGCCCTACGTGTATCAGGGCGAAGAGCTCGGAATGACGAACGTGCCGTTCGACGACATCGGTGCCCTCCGCGACATCGAGTCGATCAACCATTACGCGACCGCGGTCGATCTCCTGGGTCACGAGCCGGAGGATGTGCTGGCGGCGCTGCGCGCAATGGGTCGCGACAACGCCCGCACGCCGATGCAGTGGACCGCCGAGCCCGGCGCCGGCTTCACCTCCGCCACCCCGTGGATCGGGGTGAACCCGAACCACGAGCGCGTGAACGCCGCGGCCCAGGTCGGCGACCCGGGTTCTGTGTGGGCCCATTACCGTCGCCTGATCGCGCTGCGGCACGAGGACCCCGTCGTCGTGCAGGGCGACTTCCGGATGCTGCTCCCCGACGACCCGGCAGTGTTCGCCTACACGCGCGAGGCTGAGGGGACGCGCCTCCTGGTGGTGGCGAACCTCTCCGACGACACGGTCGAGTGCGACCTCGCGGGCGACCGGCTCGTGCTGACGAATCTGCCCGAACACGCCGGCGTCGGGGGCCGGCTGGCGCCGTGGGAGGCCCGGATCTACCGGTCCACCGTCGCCTGAGCGCGGCGCAGCGGTGGCAGCCGGCGGTCGGCCGGGAGCAGCGATGCGGGATCATCCTCGTCCCAGCGCTGCCAGGTCTGCAGGATCCAGAACAGCAGAAACACCACGAGGGCGACGGCTTCGCCGACGAGGATCCACGGCGGAGCCGCCCCATCGGCATCCCGTCGTGCGAACGTCGCGGCCAGCAGCACGATCATGTCCACGACCAGCACGGCGGCGATCGCGATGTACGTGATCCGCAGCCACCGGGGCGGCGTCCGGCTCGACGTGCGCCAGAACGCGTTGAGGACGGCATCCGCGGCGATCAGCCCGAAGAAGATCACCGTTGCGCTCACGTGCGCGAAGCTCAGGAACGCCTCCGGAGCGATGAGACCGGTCACGGTCACCAACACCAGCACGATCACGCCGAGGATGATCGAGAACAGCGATCCGGGGGCCTGTCCGAGCGTGCGCAGGACGAGCGCGACCGCCAGGACCACGGCGAGCACGACCAGATACGTCACCACGCCGTTCGCGACGTCGGGCCGCGCCACGGGCGGCACGCAGGGGCTGCACGGCACGTCGACGCCCGGGACGGACGCCGACCCGATCACGGTGGGAACGAGCGCGACCAGGGGAGCGAAGAGCGCCGCCGCGTCGAGGATCACGCGCTCGGCTCCGCGGCCGGACAGGGCGAGCAGAGCGAGCGATGCCGCGATCAGTGCCCCGACGAAGGCGTTGCGCGCCGGCGTGTAGAAGTAGTCGCTGATCGCCGAGAGCCAGCCGAACCCCGGGACCGCCGCGAGGACGGCGACCAAGATCACCACGACCGTGCCGCCGATCGCGAGTCGGAGGTAGCGGTGGGTGCGCTGGGGCGACGTGGACGTGCTCATGATCACCCTCCGACGCGACACACGGGGGCCGTGCCACGCAGGACCCATTCTCCTGCAGGGCGACGACCCCCGTGCGGCCTCCCCCCGGAGGCCGATCGCGCAACCGGCGCGATCAGCGGTTCTCGGCGGCTTCCTCCGCAGCGATCTCGGCCTCGACGGCTTCGTCCAGCGCCTCGTCGAACTCGGCCTCGGCTTCCACGAGCTCCAGCGCGGCGAAGGCGGCGGCGACGTCGACCGGGTTGACCCGGCCGTCCGCGATCACGACGCCGCCGGCGCGACGCGCGGCAGCGGCGAAGGGCGCCGCCCACAGGTTCTCGTACACGAGGACTCCGGCGACGCTGCCCGGGCTCATCTCCGCGGCGAGGATCTCGACGTCGTCCTCCGCGAGCAGGCCGGCCAGGCCCGCCTCGATCTGGGTGAGCGGGCCGAGGTCCTCGGTGTCCGAGAGCTCGACGGCGTCCAGGTTGCCCTCGGCGTCCTTCGTGATGACGATCATGTCGATGACCCGGATGGTCCCGGCGTCGACGAGCCGCACGATCTCCTCGGCGATCTCGCCGGTGAAGTTCTGCGCGCCCGCCGGGAACTCGACGATCAGATAGTCGACAGGCCCGTACTCGTCCTCGTTCTCGGCCATGGAAAACCTTCCTCTTCGTGGGAGCCGTCGCGGCTCATGATCACGTTAGGCAGACCTCCACCGAGCGACGTCATGCAGATCGGGTGATATCGGCGGGGTGAGGTCGGAGGGTGATGCGAGACTCGATCGGATGAGCGATGAGACCCGCACGGCCGCCCTCGAGATCCTCCGTACGCTCGTGGGTGCGCCGGACGCCGACTTCCACGACGGGCAGTTCGAGGCGATCCGCTCCCTCGTCGACGACCGCAGCCGTGCCCTCGTCGTCCAGCGCACGGGGTGGGGCAAGTCCGCCGTCTATTTCGTCGCGACGCTCCTGCTCCGCCGCCGGGGCGGGGGGCCGACGGTGCTCGTCTCGCCGCTGCTCGCCCTCATGCGCGATCAGATCGCCGCCGCCGAACGCGCGGGCGTGCGCGCCGTCGCGATCAACTCCACGAACGCGCACGAGTGGTCCGACGTGCTCGGCCGGCTGCAGAACGACGACGTCGACGTGCTGCTGCTCTCGCCCGAGCGGCTGAACAATCCGGCGTTCCGCGACGAGCAGCTGCCGGCGCTCGTCGAGCGCATGGGGATGCTGGTCGTCGACGAGGCGCACTGCATCAGCGACTGGGGCCACGACTTCCGTCCCGACTACCGGCGACTGGGCGAGCTGATCCGCCGCCTGCCGGCGGGGGTGCCGATCCTCGCCACGACGGCGACCGCGAACAGCCGGGTCGTGACCGATGTCGAGGAGCAGCTGGCCGGCGGCGGGGTCGAGGTGGTCACGATCCGCGGGCCCCTCGCGCGCGCGTCGCTCCGGCTCGGCGTGCTGCGGCTGCCGGACGCCCGGGCACGCCTCGCATGGCTGCTCACGCACCTCGGCGACCTGCCCGGCTCGGGCATCATCTACAGCCTGACGGTGAGCGGGGCGCAGGACGTCGCGCGGCTGCTCCGGGATGCCGGCCACGACGTGCACGCGTACACCGGGCAGACGGATGCCGCCGAGCGCGAGGAGTCCG
Source organism: Microbacterium lacus (assembly GCF_039531105.1). NCBI lineage: Bacteria > Bacillati > Actinomycetota > Actinomycetes > Micrococcales > Microbacteriaceae > Microbacterium > Microbacterium lacus. Next base: position 3,188,974 of record NZ_BAAAPK010000001.1, on the reverse strand, counting down.
AGGCTCTGCTGAAAGCCAACCGGGTGAAGGCGCTCGTCGCGACGAGCGCGCTGGGGATGGGGTTCGACAAACCCGACCTCGGCTTCGTCGTGCACCTCGGCGCTCCGTCGTCCCCCGTGGCGTACTACCAGCAGGTGGGCCGAGCGGGGAGGGCGACGGAGAACGCCGACGTCCTGCTGCTGCCCGGTCCCGAAGACCCCGACATCTGGCGCTACTTCGCGACGGCGTCGATGCCCACGCAGGAGCGCGCCGAGCGGGTGATCGCCGAGCTCGGCGACCACCCGCTGTCCACTCCGGCCCTGGAGGCGCTCGTCGACATCCGTCGCACGCCGCTGGAGCTGCTGCTCAAGGTGCTCGACGTGGACGGTGCGGTGCGCCGGGTGCGCGGCGGCTGGGTCGCGACCGGCGCGCCGTGGACCTACGACGCCGAGCGCTACGAGCGCATCGCGCAGGCGCGCCGGATCGAGCAGCAGCACATGCTCGACTACGAGCGCACGGACGGATGCCGGATGGAGTTCCTCCAGCGCACCCTCGATGACCCGACCGCGGCGCCGTGCGGGCGGTGCGACGCGTGCGCAGGAGCGTGGTATCCCACCGACATCGCGGAAGCGGCCACGGGCTCGGCCGACGCGTCGCTGGCGCGCGTGGGCGTCCCCATCGAGCCGCGGGCGCAGTGGCCGACCGGAGGCGACAAGCTCGGCATCCCGCTGAAGGGCAACATCCCGCCGGCGGAGCGCGCCGAAGAGGGCCGGGCGCTCGCGCGGCTCACCGATCTCGGCTGGGGCGGCTCGTTGCGCGCCCTGCTCGAGGGCGGCGCAGCCGATGCCCCGCTCACGCCGGCGATGCGCGACGCCGTGGTCCGGGTGCTCGCCGACTGGCCCTGGACGGCGCGGCCGGCATCCGTCGTCGCCCTGCCGTCCCGTCGCCACCCGCAGCTCGTCAGTTCCCTCGCCGAGCAGCTCGCGGCGGTCGGTCGGCTGCCGTACCTGGGCACGCTGGCCATCCGGGGCGGCGGCCCGAGCGGCGCCCCGGGCGGCAACAGCGTGTTCCGCCTCTCCGGGCTCTGGGACCGTTTCGACGCGACGGGGCTCGAGATCCCTCCGGGGCCGGTGCTCCTGGTGGACGATCTGGCCGACAGTCGATGGACGCTCACCGTCGCCGCGCGCGAGCTGCGCCTCGCCGGCGCCGAGGCCGTCCTGCCGTTCGCCCTGGCTCTGCGCGGTTAAGGACTGCCGGCCAGCTGTTCATTCGGCGTCGCTGCGTGCCGAAAGACTGCTGGCTGTGACCGATGTCGTCCTCGCCGGCCGGTTCGACCTCCGTCGGCACCGCTCAGCAGTCGCCGGGCACGCGCACGGGTCGTGCGCGGCCGATCAGGCGGGGATCGTCGCCGTGTCGATCACGAACCGGTAGCGCACGTCGCCGCGCACGACCCGGTCGTACGCCTCGGTCACCTCGTCGGCGCTGATCGTCTCGATCACCGAGGCGATGCCGTGCTCGGCGCAGAAGTCGAGCATCTCCTGCGTCTCGCGGATGCCGCCGATGTTGGAGCCGGCGAGCGAGCGCCGACCGCCCACGAGCGAGAACACCCGGAACGTCTGCGGCTTCTCGGGCAGGCCGACGAACACGAGCGCGCCGTTCAGGCGCAGCGTCTGCAGGTAGCGGTCGACGGGGATGTCGGCCGAGACGGTGTTGATGATGAGGTCGAAACGACCGCGCAGCTCCTTCAGCGCGCCGGCGTCGCCGGTGCCCTCGGGGTCGGTCGCGACATAGTCGTCGGCGCCGAGAGCGAGTCCCTCCTCCTTCTTGGCGAGCGTGCGCGAGAGCACCGTCACGTGCGCGCCCATCGCGTGGGCGATCTGCACGGCCATGTGGCCAAGGCCGCCCATGCCGATCACGGCGACCCGCTTGCCGGGGCCGGCGCCCCAATGGCGCAGCGGCGAGTACGTCGTGATGCCGGCGCACAGGAGGGGGGCCGCGACGTCCAGGGCGATGCCGTCCGGGATGCGCAGCACGTAGTTCTCGTCGGCGACGATCTCGGTGCTGTATCCGCCGTAGGTCGGGGTGCCGTCGTACTGGCGGCCGTTGTAGGTCGCGACGTTGCCCTTGAGGCAGAACTGCTCCTCGCCGGCCAGGCAGTTCTCGCACTCCCGGCACGAATCGACGAAACAGCCGATGCCGACGCGGTCGCCGACGGCATGCCGGGTCACCTCGGAGCCGACCTCGGTGACGATGCCCGCGATCTCGTGACCCGGGACCATCGGGAAGATGCCCGCACCCCACTCCTCGCGAGCCTGATGGATGTCGGAGTGGCAGATGCCGGCGAAGGCGATGTCGAGGCGCACGTCGTGCGGGCCGACCTCGCGGCGCTCGATCGTGCCGCGCTCGAAGGCCTGGCCGGGGGTGGGGACGAGAAGGGCGGGAGTCGTTGAGGGCATCCCCTCATTCTCCCAGACGTACGCTGGGGGGATGCCGCAGCTCGACCATCCCGTCACCGTCATCATCCCGTGGCGACCGGCGCCGTCCCGGGTGCCCGCTTTCGATTTCGTCGTGGACTGGTACGCCCGTCATCTGCCGGAGTTCCGCATCCAGACGATCGACACCGACGACGATGTCTTCGTGCTCGCCGCGTGCCGCAACCGGGGCATCGCCGCGCACGATCCCGACGAGGTCGTCGTGGTGTGCGATGCCGACACGCTGCCCGAGCCCGAGCCCCTCCGCGCCGCGGTGATCGCCGCGCGGACGAGCGGGCTCGTCCATCTGCCGTACACCGAGTACCACTGGCTCGGACGCGAGGGCGACGCGCAGCTGCGCGCCGGTGTGCCCGCCGCCGAGTGCGACTACGAGCTCGTGATCGGCGCGTGCTCGGGCGTGTATGTGACGACGCCGCGCACATGGGCGTCGCACGGAGGCCAGGACGAACGGTTCCGCGGGTGGGGTTTCGAGGACGCGGCGTGGTTCCTCGCGCACAACGCGCTGCTCGGCGCGGAGCCGGTCCGTCACGAGGGCAACGTGTACGCGCTGCACCACGCGGCCGAGGTTCGCGCCGGCGCACGGTACGACGCGAACGCGGCGCTCATGGAGCGCTACCGCGCCGCGGAGGGCGACCGTGAGGCGATGGCTCAGCTCGTGGCCGGATCGGGCGCGCTCAGCAGCTCGTAGGCGATCGCGGGGCCCGGCATCCGCTGCTGCTCCCGCGCGATCCCGCGCAGGAGGGGCGAACCGGCGAGCTCGCGAACGGTGCGCAGCGCCGTGACGAGGTCGGTGACGGATGCCGCATTCGGGTCGAGCGCCGCTCCCGCCCCCGTCCGCTCGATCGCCGCCGCACCGGCGAACTGGTCGGTGGAGAACGGCAGGACCAGAAGCGGCACCCCCTGACCGATCGCTTCGGTGACGGAGTTGTTGCCGCCGTGGGTGACCGCCGTCGTCGCCGCCGAGAGGAGTCGCACCTGCGGCAGGTAGTCGCGGACGAGCCAGTCCTCGGGGATCTCGCCGAGCTCGGACACCGGCGTCGATCCGGTGGCGATCGCCGCCGGCATCCCGATCTCGATCAGCGCTTCCGCGACGCGACGCAGGACGTCACCGCGCACCGAGAGGAAGCTCCCGAAGCTCACGTACGCGAACGCCGGGGTCGCCGCGATCCAGCGCTCCACCTCGTCGTCGACCGCTTCGACGCGTCGGGTCGAGCCGAGGAACGCGTGCGGAGGCAGTGCGCGCCCGTCGCCGTCGGCCAGCGCGGCCGGATAGTTGTAGAGCACGAGATCGCCGTGCTCGCCGAAGGCGTCGGCCGTGAGCGGCGCATCGGGGCGCAGTGCGCGCGCCGTGCGGTTCCATTCCGCGGTGAAGCGCGCGGACACTTCCTCGCACAATGTGCGCAGGTCGCTCAGCTCGGCCTCGTCGGGGTCGAACGCCGTCGGCCAGAACGGCGGATACCCGTAGACCTCTCCGGCGACCGGCAGGGCGCTCGGGTGGCCGAGCACGACGTCGGCGTAACAGATGCCGGCGGTCTGCAGGGCGAGCCGCGCGCTGAAGGCCAGATGGTCCACGATGATCGCGTCGGGCTGCACCGCATCGACCGCGGCGAGCACGCGGCGGCCGGCATCCACCGGTTCCCACATGAGGTCGGTGAGCCGCTCGCGGGCCTGGTAGCGCAGGGTCGGCACCATGCCCCGGCGGGTCGCGTCGAAGAACCCGCGCAGCGAGTCGGACTCCTCCGCGGGCTGCTCCTCCGCGCGGATGACCCGCGCATTGCTCCCGCGGCCGAGGGGGAGGTCGAGGCGCTCGAAGCCGAACTCGCGCACGATCGGGTCGGTGGCAGGCCCGGTGGCGACCACGACCCGGTGGCCGGCATCCCGCCACGCGGTGGCGATCGTCGCGAGCGGCAGAAGGTGCGAGGCGTAGTCGGGACTGATGACGAGCAGGGTCATCGCGCGCACCTCACGAGAGCGCGACGCCGTCGACCGCGTTCGCCGCGCGGATCAGGGCCTCTTCTTCGGCGGCGACACCGCGGTACACCGGTCCGAGCGCGGTGGCCATCGCCTGGATCGTGAACTTCGTGCGCACCATGTCGTGCGCGGCCCGCACGCGGTCCTCGTCGGGTTGGGCAGCCGCATCGAGGGCGGAGGTGACGCCGGCCTCGAGCCGGACGGGATCCCAGGTCTGGGTGAGGACGCCGGTCACGCCGTCCTGCACGTACGTCGCAGGTCCTCCACCGTCGGGGGCGACCACCATGAGGCCGGTCGCCATCGCCTCGAGCAGCGCGATGCCGAACTCCTCCTTCACGCTCGCGCACACGTACACGCCACCCGCGGGGCTGAGGCCCGGCATCCCGAACCGTGCGGCGGCGAGCCAGAACGCCGCGACGCCGTTCGGGCGGTGGCCGGCGAGGAGGAGTCCCGACGACGGGTCCGGGACGGCCGCGTGGATGCGGTCGAGCTGCTCGCGCTCGTCCAGTGACGGGTGCTCGAGCTCGCCGCCGATGATCACGAGGTTCGCGCGATCGCGCAGCGGTCCCGACGCCCACGCCTCGACGAGGGTCGCCATGCCCTTCACACGGTGGAGGCGACCGAGGCTCACGATGAGCGGAAGGCCGCGCCGCTCGGGAGCGAGCTGCTCGACGAGCGCACGGAGCTCGGCGATCGCTCCCGGTGCGACGCCGCCGTCCGCGTGCGCGCGAGCGGCATCCGCGGCGCGGTCGACGACCGCGAGGTCGACGCCCTCGGCCACGATCGTGTGCCGCTCGGGGTGCGCGGTGATGTCGATGCCGACGAGCTGCGCCATGTCCCGCTGCAGATCGGGGCGGGGGAAGAGCACGGTGTGCGCGGCGTTCGACGCGAGGCTCGTGACCAGCCGCGCCCGGAACCAGAAGTGCTCGACCAGGTCCACCTCTCCGAACCGCTCGCGGGTCAGCGCCCCCGAGCGGTCGAGGGAGCGGATCACGGCGTGCGGGTCGGGCGCGACCGTGAAGACCGTGGGGATGCCGAGCTCGCGGGCGACGTCGGCGGCGGCGAAGCTTCCGACATCGGCCATCCGCAGGTGGAGGAGATCGACGGGCGCCGCGGCGCGGAGGATGCGACGGATGCCGCGCCGCGCGGTGACGCGGAGGGGCCAGGCGGCTGCCGACGGGACCGGCTGCGGCAGCAGCGGAACACGCCCGTACACGTGGCCCGACGTCGCGGAGCCGATCTCGAGCAGGTCCTCGGCGGCTTGCGGGACCGGGCCGCGCGACAGCGTGATCACGCGGTCGACCCCCGTGGTGGGATCGGCCACGAGCGCGTCGCCCAGGCGCACGAGAAGCGTCGCGATGCCGCCGTTGTCCCCGGCGCCGACCGACGCGAGAGCGGGGTCGATGTCGGCGTGCAGGAAGAGCTGCCCGACAGTGAGGCCGTCCGCGCGGGCGACGCGCGGGTGGGGGACGGCATCCAGGTCGATGAGCGCGAGCCGCGCGACTTCGGCGATCCGACCGTCGCCGCTGACGAGGTCTTCGAGCAGCGCGGGGATCGCCGGCGCCCCGCGGCGCTGTCCGAGCGCGGCGATCGCCGCCACCCGGACCTCTTCGTGTTCGGCGCGGTCGGCGGCGAGTTCCAGCAGCGGCCGCGTGGCGATCGCGTGGCGGACGAGCCCGAGCGTCTCGGTCAGCCGCGCGCGGGTCGAAGGTTCACGCTCGCCCAGCAGCGCCGTCTCGAGCGCGACGGCCAGGGTCTCGGCCGCGGTCGACGACCACTTCTCCAGCGTGCGCTGCGCGAGCATGCCGGTGAAGCCGCCCGCGGCGACCAGGGCGATGAGTCTGCTCATCGCGTCGAAACGGGGCAGGACCGAACCGAGCGCCCACGCCGCGTGCTCGCGGATCGTGGCGCGCTCGTCCGAGAGCAGCGCGGTGAGCATGCGCGCGGCCTGCTCGTCGAAGATCTCCGCGAGCGCGTGCACCGCGGCGATCGCGGCGACCTGATCGTCGCCGTTGAGCGCCGACGCGAGGATCCGCAGGGTGCGCACCCCCGGGTCCCGACCCGCCTCGAAGGCGAGGTCATCGGCGAGTCGCATCGCCTCGACGATTCCGGGCGCGTCGCGCACCGCATCCAGAGCAGTCTGAACGCCCATTCACGGTCCTGTCCTCCGCGCCGACGACAAGCGGGCGGGCGTTCGATGGTAGCCCGGCGGGAAGACGTCCCGGGTGGACTAGCGTGTACTGGTTCCCCCCGAATAGTCTGAGGAGCTTCTGCGTGCGTGTCGTGACCCTGGGCGATGTCGGTGTGATCGACGACATGATGCACATCGGCGATGAGGCGATGTTCCGCGCCGCGCGCGATGAGCTCGCGGACCGCGGTGCCGCCGTCACCTCCGTATCATCCGTGCCCGCCGAGACGGCGGAGCGCTACGGCGTGACCGCGGTGGGACGCATCCGCTTCGACGGCTTGGACCGCGCGGCGTCCGAAGCGCGGCTCGGCGCGGTGCTCGCCGCGGCCGACGGTACGGGCGCGCTGGCCGACGATGACCCGGCGCATGCGGTGATCGCGGCGGTCGCCGACGCCGACGGCGTGCTGATCGCCGGCGGCGGCAACATGGCCTCGACCTGGCCCCTGCACGTGTACGAGCGCGCCGCGCTCGGCGGGGTCGCGCAGCGCCTCGGCCGCCCGCTCGTCGTCTCCGGGCAGACTCTGGGACCCGACCTCCGCGGCCGCGATCGGGAGCTCGTCGCCCAGCTGGTGCACTCGGCGCGCCTCGTCGGTGTGCGTGAGGCGGCATCGCATGCGCTCGCCGCGGATCTCGGCGTGACCGCCCGGCTCGGCGTCGATGACGCCTCCTTCGTGTCGGCGGATGCCGCCGCCCCGGTGACCGGGGGAGTGCTCGTGAGCCTGTCGCTCTCCCTCGGCGGCGCATCGCGGGCCGAGACCGTCGCCGCCGTCGCCGCGCTCGTGGATGCGGCCGCCGAGCTCGCCGGCGAGCCGGTCCGGTTCCACGCCCACTTCGGCGCGCTCACGGGCGCGTCGCCGCGCGGGGACGCGGTGCTGCACGATGAGGTCCGCGCGGCGATGCGGACGGGCTCCACCGTCGTACCCACCGGCGATGTGCCCGCTGCGGCTGCTCTTGCCCGCTCGGCATCCCTCCTCATCACCGGGCGCTATCACCCCGCGGTCTTCGCCGCGCCCGCCGGTGTCCCGGTCCTCGGTCTCGTGACCGACGAGTACACGGCGGTCAAGCAGCGCGGCGCTCTGGCCCACTGGGGTCAACAGGCCACCGTGCCGATCTCGGCCGCGCAGAGCGACGGAATCCCGAACCTGCGCGAGCTGTGGGCGGAACGCGACGGAGTGCGCGCCGAGGCCGGCCGGCGGCGGCCCGGCCACCTGGCCGAATTCGGCGGATGGTGGGACGCGGTGGCGGACGCGCTGGCCTGAGGCGCCGGTCACCACGGGCGGGGTCCGGCCGTCCGCCGCGCGCGGGACGACGGATACGCTCGAGGTCATGGGGGACGGTTCCGCACTCGTCGTGATGGGGGTGTCCGGCGCGGGCAAGTCGACGATCGCGGCCGCCGTCGCCGCGCGGGTGGGCGGGATCTTCCTCGACGCCGACGACTTCCACCCGGCATCCAATGTCGCCAAGATGACCGCCGGGATCCCGCTCGACGACGACGACCGTGCGCCGTGGCTCGCGGCGGTCGGCGATGAGATCGCGCGCCGCACCACGGCCGGGGAGATCGTCGTGGTGGCGTGCTCGTCTCTCAAGCGCGCGCATCGCGACGCGCTGCGCGCCCGTGCGGACGGCACGTGCTTCGCGCTGCTGGACGGATCACCCGAGCTGCTGGCGACGCGCCTCGGCGCGCGGGCCGACCACTTCATGCCCGCGACGCTCCTGAACTCGCAGCTCGTCGCGCTCGAGCGGCTTCAGCCCGACGAGACCGGGTTCGCGGTCGACATCTCTCAGACTCCCGATGCGATCACGGCCGAGGTCGTGGCCTGCTGGCGGGACGTGGCCGAGGCCGCAGCGCGGCATCCGCGAATCTGAGGAGATCGAGGTTCCGGAGGTTTTCCGGCGCCGAAATCACCTCCCGAACCTCGATCTCCTCCGAACTCGCGGTCACACGTGGTCGCGCCACGAGTGCCGGGGTGCGTAGCCCAGCAGCCGCCGCGCCTTGTGGATCGACAGGAGCGTGTCGTGCTCGCCGAGTTCCGCGGTGGTCGGCACGTCGGGGAACACCGCTGCCACGAGCTCGGCGTTCGGGCGTGACATGACGGTGTCCGCCGCGGCGATGATGAACGTCTCGAAGCCCGCGGGCGCGTTCTCGAGCGCACGCTGCACGGCCTGCGCCCCGTCGCGGGCGTCGATGTAGCCCCACAGGTTCCATTTGCGCAGCAGCGGATCGGCGTCGAAGGACGGGAACTCGGCGTAGTCCTCCGGGTTCATCACGTTCGAGAAGCGCAGGGCGGTGACCGAGAGATCGGGGTGCCAGCGCACGAGCTCGGTCGCGAGCTGCTCTTCCAGCACCTTGACGATCGAGTAGACGCTCTCGGGGCGCGCGGTGTACTCCTCGTCGACCGGGATGTACGGCGGCGGCACGTCGAAGGGCAGCCCCAGCACCGTCTCGCTCGAGGCGTAGACGATGCGACGGATGCCGAGCCGGACGGCCGCCCAGAACACGTTGAACGTGCTCGCCATGTTGTTGTGGAAGGTCGCGACATCCGTGCGCAGGCCCGGGGCGGGGATCGCGCCGAGGTGTACGACCGCGTCGTAACCGTCCGAGCGGTCCACGCCGCCCAGCGCGTCGACCACCTGTCCGTAGTCCGTCAGGTCGACCTGGACGAAGCCGTCCTGCCGCGGCCCGACGATGTCGAGTCCGGTGACGTCGTGGCCGGCATCCCGGAGTTCGCGGAGGACGACGGAGCCGAGCTTGCCGGTCGAGCCGGTGAGTGCGATGCGCATTCGTCCAGCTTGCCCCTGCTCCTGCGCGAAAGGGCACGAACGTCCGGGTTCGACGGCGTGTTGCCCTGCAGATGTGCCCTCTCTCGGGCGGCAGAGCGACTTTCAGGGATCTGCCAGGATTCCGCTGCGCGGCCCGGAAAGACGCGGAATACGGATGTCGAGCGCGACCGCTCGGCGGCGTGTCGGGCGTGTGCGTCCAATCCGATCCGCGGATGTTTTCGGATCACCCCCTGTGCGGCGAAAGCCCGCATCGATTGGAGAGAGAAACATGCGAAAGATCACCCGTCTCGGACTCATCAGCACCGCCGGCGCGAGCGCCGCGGCCCTCGCCGTCGCCGGATTCGCGCTGCCCGCCTCGGCGGACACGTGGAACCCGAGCGAGGAGACCACGACGACCGTGACCGAAGCCTCCACCTCGATCGAGGGCTTCCAGACCTGGTTCCGCGAGAACGTGCTCGGAAGCGGCAACGACACCACCGCCGGCAACCTCGGCATCGACGGCGGCCTGATCAACGGGCCGCTCGTCAGTGACTCGCTGAACCCCGCGGTCCTGTCGGGCAACGACGTCTCGGCGCCCGTCGGATCCGGCAACGACGTGTCCGCCCCGATCGACGCCCCGATCGGCTCGGGCAACGATGTCTCCGACACCGAGCTCGGCTCGGTCGGTGACGTCGCGAACGGAACCGACGTGGGCGGCGACACCGGCGTGTCCGTCGGCGACATCGGCGCCGAGGTCGATGACCTCGTCGGCGACGTGAGCGGGGACGTCGACTCCCTCGTCTCGGGTCTGCTCGACTGACCCCGTCTCCTTGCGAAGCGGCGCCTCGGCCTTTCGGCCGGGGCGCCGCTTCGTTCCTGCTGCTTCGCGAGAGGGCACAAACGTGCGTCTCCCACGGCGTGTTGCCCTACAGATGTGCCCTCTCGCGAAGCAGTAGGGAATAGACGCACGAATTGGTTGTTGGGTCAACCAACGGCGGGCCCACACGAACCCACCGACGAGGGGGGAGACCGATGACCACGACCGCTCTGGATTGGCGCCCGGCGCCGATCCACACCGGCGGCGCCGCCGCCGACGCGACCCGGATGGATACCGTCGAACTCCTCGTCGGAGACCTCGACGCGCAGACCGAGTTCTACCGTCGCGCTGTGACGCTCGATGTGCTCAACCAGTCGGGGGCCCGCGCGACACTCGGCCGCGACGGCATCCCGATCATGACCCTCACCCACACGCCCGACCTGCCGCCCTTCGACCGGCGCGACGCCGGGCTCTACCACACGGCCATCGCGTTCCCCGATCGTGCGGCGCTGTCCACTGCCGTGCTGTCGATGGCGCGCCAGGCTCCTCATCTGTACGAGGGTGCGACCGACCACACGTTCAGCAACGCCTTCTACTTCCACGACCCGGAGGGCAACGGCATCGAGTTGTACTGGGACCGACCCGTCGAGGTGTGGCAGAACAAGCCGGCCGGATGGATGCCGCAGAACACCGCGATCGACCCGAACGCGTTCCTGCGCGAGCACTTCGATCCCGCGCGCGAGACTCAGGATGAAGCCACGATCGGTCACGTGCACCTGCAGGTCGGCGACATCCCCACCGCACGCCGGTTCTACGTGGACATGCTCGGCTTCGACGTCACGATCGACGTCGGCTCCGCCCTGTTCATCTCCGCCGGCGGCTACCACCACCACATCGGCCTGAACACGTGGCACAGCGCCGGCGCGGGACCCCGTGCCGTCTCGCTCGGCCTCGGTGACGTGCGATTGCGGATGCCGGACCGCAGCGACGTGCTCGCGCTCGCCGACCGCGCCCGGCATCACGGGGTCGCCGCCGAGGACGATGGTGAGAGCCTGCGCCTGCGCGACCCCTGGGGGACGCTGCTGACCGTCACCCGGGAAGGCGCTGCGGCATGAGCGCGCCGATTCCGTTCCCGCCCGCCGCGGAGGTCCGCAGGGAGGTGCGGATTCCGCTCCGATTCAGCGACGGCTTCGAGGCGGACGCGCGCGTGTCGACCTTCCGTCATCTCGCCGACGGCGCGGAGCACCTGCTGCTGCGCTTCGACGGACCGGGCGAGGCGGAGGTCCCGCTCGTCCGTCTGCACAGCGAGTGCCTCACCGGCGACGTGTTCGGCTCGCAGCGCTGCGACTGCGGTCCGCAGCTGCGCGAAGCCGTCGAGAGGCTGAGCCTCGAGGGTGGTGCGCTGCTCTATCTCCGTCAGGAGGGGCGGGGCATCGGACTCTACGCGAAGCTCGACGCGTACGCCCTGCAAGACCAGGGGCTCGACACGTACGAGGCGAATGCAGCGCTCGGCCACGGCGAGGACGAGCGCGACTACACGGCGGCCGCGCAGATGCTGCAGGCCGTCGGCATCCGTCGCGTCCGCCTCCTGACGAACAACCCGGACAAGGTCGCGCAGCTGGAGGCGCTCGGAGTGGACGTCGAGGAGACCGTGCCGACGGGCGTGCACCTGACCGCGGCGAACGCGCGGTATCTTCAGGCCAAGCGCGACCACACCGGCCACCTCTTGAACCTCCCGGCGGCGTGACGACGCGCGGAGCGGAGCGGACGATGACCCACCCGGTGCCGCGGATGACGCCGGAGGAGGCGCAGGCGTGGCTCGGTCTCATCCGCGTGTGCGACCTGCTGCCGAGCGAGCTCGACTCGCAACTGCAGCGGGACTCGGCGATGACGCACTTCGAGTTCGGTGTCATGACCTACCTTCGGTGGATGCCGGAATCGACGGCATCCATGAGCGAGATCGCCGAGGCGACGAACGCGACGCTCTCGCGGCTGTCGCACGTGTGCTCGCGGCTCGAGCGGCGCGGCCTCGTGCAGAAGTCGACGTCCCCGGCCGACCGGCGGGTCTCGCGAGTGACGCTGACCAATGCCGGGCGACGCGAGCTCGTCCGCGCCACACCGGGGCACATCGCCACCGCCCGCCGGCTCGTGATCGATGCGCTCTCGCCCGAAGACCTCGCCGATCTCGCGCGGATCACCGCCAAGCTCGGCGAGCAGCTGGACCCGGAGCAGCGATTCGCGACGGGGCGGTAAGGCCGCGGCATCGAGCCTGGTGACGATAACATGGGGCCTTCCGACCCTCGCGAGGCGCATCCCATGAGAACTGTTCTGTCCGGTACCCAGCACGCGCTCCGCGCGGGCGACTACGAAGCCGTCATCGCGAGCGTGGGTGCGAGCCTGCGCTCCCTCACCTTCGCGGGGCGCGACCTCGTCGTCCCGTTCGACGCCGATGAGGTACGACCTTCGTATCGGGGCGCGACGCTCGCGCCGTGGCCGAACCGCATCGTCGACGGGCTGTATGCCTTCGGCGGGACCGAACGCCAGGTCGCACTCACCGAACCGGCCCGGCATCACGCACTGCACGGCCTGGCCGCCTGGCTCGACTACGAAGCGGTCGACAAGGGGCCGAGTCACGTCACCCTCGAGGCTGCGGTCGAGCCGCAGACCGGGTATCCCTGGCGCGTCGTCATCCGCACGACGTTCTCGCTCGATGCGGAGGGGCTGACGCAGACCGTCACGGCGACGAACGAGAGTCCGGATGCCGCTCCCTGGGGCACCGGCCCGCACCCGTACCTGGTGGCGGGCGCCGGTCACGTCGATGACTGGACGCTGGACCTGCCGGCCGACGAGGTGCTCGCAGTCACGCCTGATCGCCTCAGCCCGATCGGACTGCGCCCGGTCGACGCGGACGATCCGGAACGGTTCGACTTCCGCGCCGCCCGCGCGATCCGTGCGGTGGAGATCGACCACGCCTATACGGCGCTGCAGCGCGACGAGGCCGGCCTCGCGCGCGTGCGGGTCACGGACGCGGCCGGTTCCGGCGTCGAGATGACGTGGGATGCCGCGTGCCCCTGGGTGCAGATCCACACGTCCGACAAGGGTGTGGGCAGGCCCGGGCACCGGACGGGTCTGGCGGTGGAGCCGATGACCTGCGCGCCCGATGCGTTCAACGCGGACCGATACGACTACGACGCGGGCCTGATCGTCCTCGAGCCGGAGGCGTCGGCCTCGGCATCCTGGCGGATCTCCGCCGTCTGACCCGAGGTCCTCGCCCGCCCGCGCCCCTGGGTTTGTCGCCGAGGTGGTCTCTTCCTCGCCGAGGTGGTCTCTTCCCCGTCGAGGTGGTCTCTTTCCCGTCGAGGTGGTCCCTTTCCCGTCGAGGTGGTCCCTTTCCCGTCGAGGTGGTGACCACCATCTCGGCGGAGAACCCACCATCTCGACGGAGAACCCACCATCTCGGCGGGGAACCCACCATCTCGGCGGAGAACCCACCGTCTCAGCGGGGGAGCACGCGCGCGGCGGGATGGGTGAGTGCGAGGCTCAGTGGTGCGAGTGCTCCACCATCTCGCCGTGCGGCACGGCGTGACGGCCGGCTTCGGTCGCAGCCAGCGCCGGAGTGACGGCGCCCGAGACCAGCACCGCGGCGACCACGAGCCCGATCAGACCTGAGCGGCCGGCATCCGATCGGCGAGTCGCACGCGCGCAGCCCAGGGCCACGGCGATCAGCAGGACGATCGCCACGGCCACGGCGAACACGCTGATCCGCACGGGGTCGAGCGCCAGCGCGGTCGCTGTGACGAGGATCCCGGCCAGGGACCCGGCGATGCTCGCCCGCGGAGCGACGATGCGTCCGCGGGCCAGGATCACCGCACCCCAGCCGAGGGCGCCGGCGCCGATCACGATCAGGGAGATCCCGACCACCCCGATGGCGGGATCGTCCTGCACCGTCGTGATGGCGCCGGCACCGAGCGCGATCTGGACCAGCCCTGCGCCCCACGCGACGATCGCGGGCCAGATCGAGGCGGTCGCGCGGCCCCCCGAGGCGACGACCTCCTCGTCCGATGTGGCGATCGTGCGCGGGGCGGTCAGGCTGTCCATGTCGGCTCCGTTCAGGCGGCGCGGGTCGACAGGCCCGCGCGCGTGCCGCGCTCGGCCCCGAGCCCGACGCCCAGCAGCACGATGGCGCTGGCCAGGTGCAGGAAGTGGTCGAACGTGTTCAGCGCGAGGATGTTCAACGCCGTGCCGACCAGGAAGAACCCGACGATGCCGAGCAGCAGGTAGACCGCACCGATCGTGATGTTCACGCCCTTCGCAGCACGCGCCGAGGTGAGCCCCGCGATCAGCAGCGCGGCGCCGATGAGCAGGTGGGCGACGTTGTGCAGCGGGTTCACCATGAAGATGCCCAGCAGCAGGCCTCCTTCGGTGGCGAGGAAGCCGACGCCGCCGGTGACGGCGAAGCCGAGCAGCCCGACGAGGATGTACACCGCTCCGAAGATGGTCGCGATGAGGCGGTTGGGTGACGAACGCATGAGGACCTCCTGTGTGGTGCGCGGCGTTCGTGCCGCGCTCAGAGGGTGTTCGGAGGCGCGTGCGGATCGGTTTGCCGCGCCGCAGAAATCCCCTCGGACCAGCGCAGATGCGCCCCTATGATGAGCGGCATGAACCTCGCCTCCCTCTCCCGGCTCACCGAAGTCACGCCGATCAGCACGAACGTGAACGACGCCCTGTTCAACGTCACGACGGGCATCCTCACGTTCCTCTGGTACGTCCTGATCGCGATCGCGATGTGGATGGTCTTCAAGAAAGCCGGCTGGCCCGGCATCCTCGCCCTGATCCCCATCGTCAACATCGTGATCCTGGTCAAGATCGCCGGCTACTCGGGGTGGATGTCGCTGCTCTACCTCATCCCGATCGTCAACATCGTGTTCTCGATCATCGTCGCCATCAAGGTGGGCGCCGCATTCGGCAAGGGCGGTGCCTGGTCGTTCTTCCTGCTGTGGCTCATCTCCTTCATCGGCTTCTTCATCCTCGGTTTCGGCGACGCCACCTACTCCAAGCCCGTCCGCGCCTGAGCGGATACGGAAAAGGCCCGAGGCGATCGCCTCGGGCCTTTCTCGCGCGGATGCCGCAGCTCAGCCGCGGGTGCCGCTGTGCTGCGCGCGACGCGAGCCGGTCGGTCGCGACGCGCGCGGAGTGAAGTTGTTCTGCGCGGGCTGGCCGGTTCCGGTCGAGTAGACAGGGCGGGCCTGGCCGGTTCCGGATGCCGCCCGGCCGGCGCCCTGCGCCGAACCGGTGCCCTTGCCACGACCTGCGGATGCCGCACGGCCCGAACCGGCGGCGTTGCCGCCACGGCCCGAACCGCCGGCGTTGCCGCGACCGCGACCCTGGCCGGAGCGCTCGCCGCGCTCCGCCGGGCGGCCGGACTGACCGGTGCCACGACCCTGGCCCGTGCGGGGCTTGGCGGCCCGCTGGGGCTGGGCCTGCACGGGGGCGGGCGTGACGTACTCGGCGCGCTCGCCGACGAGCTCGACGATCGGAGCAGACTCTGCGCCCACCTGCTCGAGCGGCGCGGTGATGCCCGCCTTGCGCAGGAGGTCGTTCACGTCCCGACGCTGCGAGGGGATCGTCACGGTCACCACGGTGCCGGCGGCACCCGCGCGCGCCGTGCGGCCCGAGCGGTGCAGGTACGCCTTGTGCTCCATCGGGGGGTCCACGTGCACGACGAGTTCGACCTCGTCCACGTGCACGCCGCGCGCGGCGACGTCGGTCGCGACGAGGACGCGGACGCCGCCCTTCGAGGGCTCGGCGCCGAACGCCGCGAGGTTGCGCTCGCGCGCCGCCTGCGACAGATTGCCGTGCAGGTCCACCGACGGGATGCCGGCTGCGGTGAGCACCTTCGCGAGCTTCTTGGCCTGGTGCTTGGTGCGGGTGAAAAGGATGCGGCGCCCACGACCGGAGGCGAGGTGCTTGACCAGGTCGGACTTCTCCTCGTCGGCCACGAGGAAGACGCGGTGGGTCATCTCGCCCTGGGGGACGCTCTGGTCGTCGATCTCGTGGCGGACCTCGTCGCGGAGGAATTTGCGCACGAGGCCGTCGACCCCGCGGTCCAGGGTCGCGCTGAACAGCATCCGCTGACCGCCCTGGGGCGTTGCGGCGAGGATGCGCGTGACGCCGGGGAGGAAGCCGAGGTCGGCCATGTGGTCGGCCTCGTCGAGCACGGTGATCTCGACGCGGTCCAGGCGCACGACACCCTGCTTCATGAGGTCTTCCAGGCGGCCGGGACACGCCACGACGATGTCGACGCCGGTGCGCAGTGCGGCCTCCTGCGGCTTCTGGCTGACCCCGCCGAACACGGTCGTGACGGTCAGACCGGATGCCGCGGCGAGCGGCTGGATCGTCGCGGCGATCTGCGTCGCGAGCTCACGGGTGGGAGCGAGGACCAGTCCGCGCGGGCGGCCGGACGTGCGGGCGGCGGCGAAGGCGCTCGACAGGCGCGCGACGAGGGGCAGCGCGAACGCGATCGTCTTGCCGCTGCCGGTGCGGCCGCGGCCGAGCACGTCGCGGCCGGCGAGCGAGTCGGGGAGCGTGTCGCGCTGGATGGGGAAGGCTTCGGTCTTGCCTTCGCGGGCGAGGGAGTCTGCCAGCGGCGCGGGCACGCCGAGGTCGAGGAAAGTAGGCATGGGGATGCTTTCGGGATGACGCGCCGATGAGGGGCGCTGAGAGGGCGACGGCGCGGGTTCGCGCATCGGTTCGCCGTATGAAATGAGCCGCGGCATGAGAGCCGCGAAGCGTGACAACGACGCTGGGCGGAGGATCCGCCGTGTTCACGCTAGCACGAGCGGCAGGGGGGAGCCTGTGAGGGCGAGACTGGGTATCTGCCCCGCAGGTGATGAGACTGCTATCACATTCCGGCGCCCGCATAAACCGGCGCGTACTGTGAGGTGAAAGCGATCGGCACCCGTCTTTCGCCTCCGCCCGTTCCGCCCCAGCGGGATCCCCCGAATAGGCAGGTGTCGCAAATCACTACACTCACCGCACCCGAGTCCACGATGGGCCGCGTCCGTCAGACGTACGCACGCAAGGAGAGCTTCCCGCCCATCACCCAGGCCTACACCAAGGTGTCCCAGGTGGTGCGTGAGACAGGTCTGCTGGAGCGGACCCCGTGGTTCTACATCCTGGTCGCGACCGCGATCACGCTCGGCTTCGCGGGAGCGATCACCGGTTTCGTCCTCCTGGGTGACAGCTGGTTCCAGCTTCTGATCGCCGCGGCGCTCGGCATCCTGTTCACGCAGGTCGCGTTCCTCTCCCACGAAGCGGCCCACCGCACGATCCTCAAGTCCGGCCGCGCGAACGACATGCTGGGCCTCATCATCGGCAACGGCATCGTGGGGATGAGCCGCGACTGGTGGGGCTCGAAGCACACCCGGCACCACGCGAACCCGAACCGTGTCAGCAAGGACCCCGACATCGAGGTCGACACGATCCGCTTCCTGGAGGTCGACGCCGAGAAGGTCAGCGGGCCGATGAGCCTCATCACACGTCACCAGGGCTGGCTGTTCTTCCCGCTCCTCACGCTCGAGGGGCTCAACCTGCACTTCCTCGCGTTCCGCCACGTCCTGAACTTCCGCCACGAGGTCAAGGACCGCTGGCTCGAGATCGGTCTGCTCACGCTGCGCTTCGCGCTCGTCCTCACCCCCGTCTTCCTCTTCCTGCCGCTGGGCATGGCGTTCGCCTTCATCGGCGTCCAGATGGCCGTCTTCGGCATCTACATGGGTGCGGCATTCGCTCCGAACCACAAGGGCATGCCGATCATCGATGCCGACGCGAAGCTCGACTTCTTCACGAAGCAGGTCCGCACGTCCCGCAACATCTCCGGCGGATGGTGGGCCACGTGGCTCATGGGCGGGCTCAACTACCAGATCGAGCACCACCTGTTCCCGAGCATGCCGCGTCCGCACCTCGCCCAGGCGCGCGAGATCGTGATCGAGCACTGCAAGACGCTGGGCGTTCCGTACACCGAGACGACGCTCATCAAGTCCTACGGCATCGTCATCCGGTACCTGAACGACGTCGGCCTCGCCGCCCGTGATCCGTTCGAGTGCGGCATCGTCGCGAAGTTCCGCAACAAGGGATCCCTGACGAGCTGATCGTCACCGTCTCTCGACGCCGGTCGTCTCTGCTCCTGCAGCGAGGCGACCGGCGTCGTCGTGTGCGGCGGCTCCGCGCTGGGCGCGCCCCCGCCGGGCGCGGACGGTACCCTCGAGAGCAGGGGAGGTGCGCGCATGGGGAAGACCGCGGATGCCGTCGCCGAAGGCGTCTCGATCGCGTCCGCGGCAGCGCGTCTGAGCGTGCGCAACCACATCCTCGTCGCCACGATCGCGAACGACGAGACGTTCGACCTCGCCCAGATCTCGCCGTTCGCGAGGGAGACTCTCCTCTCCCTCGCGAAGGAGCAGGAGGACGCGGCAGCGCTCGCACGCACGCAGCGCAAGCGTGCGTGGGGCAAGTTCACCGACTCCGACGGCACGCACGACTACCGGGACCGCGACATGCGCAACCTGCGCAAGCGTGAGCGTCAGTACCGCGGTGTGGCCAAGGAGCTGCGCGCCCGGGCGGACGACGCGAACGCGGTGCGCGAGCTCGTCGAGGAAGCGCGGGACGCGGCGTGGGGCGACGTCGAGGCCAACCTGCAGCGCCGGTTGAAGGTGGAGGGGATGCGCCCGGACGTCGACCCCGACTACGAGATGATGCGCGGTGCGCGGATGCAGGCGCTCCGGCTCGTGGACCTGCCGCGGCTCTCCGCGCACCGGCGCACGCTGGCGCGCAGCGAGAATGCGGGCGCTGACCCTGCGGAAGAGGTCCCTGCGGAGTAGGGTCGCCCGCATGCCGGAGCATCCGCTGAGGTTCGCGTCCGATCACCCGCTCGTGCAACGGGTGCGGGGATTGTGCATGCGGTATCCCGAGGCCGCGGAGGTGATCGCCCACGGCCGCTTCACCTTTCGCGCCGGCAAGCCGCAGTTCGCGATCGTCGGCGCGGCGCACGAACCCGACGGCGCTGTCGAGTTCCTCCCCGACCCGCTCGAGCGCGAAGCCCTTCTCGAACGCGACGACGTGTTCGTGCCGCTGTATGAGGGCGCGTACGGATGGCTCGCGATCCGCGTGGACGCGGCATCCGGCGACTGGGGCTTGTTGGAAGAGCTGCTGGACACGTCGTATCGCCGGGTCGCGCTGGTCCGCCAGCTGCGGGCATTGGATGCCGCTCCCGTCGTGCCTGTGGCGGATTGAGCCCCGATTCGGCAGGAGCGGACGCGTGGGGTATTCTGGACGCTGGCCTGCTCGCGAGGGCGGCCATGCGCCCGTAGCTCAATGGATAGAGCATCTGACTACGGATCAGAAGGTTGGGAGTTCGAGTCTCTTCGGGCGCACACTGTGTTGAGACAGTGAGGGAACGGTCCGCTTCGGCGGGCCGTTTCTTGTTTCGGGGTTCTCGCTTGCCGTCCGGGGCGGCGCGTCGCATGAGCGGCTCGCGACCTCGCGCGTGCCGACTTGTCCTCTCGGGGGTCTCGGCGCCGCCGAATCGGCACTCGACCCACGGGTCGCGCCACCGGACACTGAGATCATGACGCTTCTTCTCTCCTCTTCGAACGCCGAGATCTCCGAGCGCGACCGACGGAGCGTCTTCCACTCCTGGTCCGCGCAGGGCTCCCTCGATCCGCTTCCCATCGCGGGCGGGGCCGGGGTCGAAGTCTGGGATGCCGAGGGGCGTCGCTACCTCGACTTCTCGAGTCAGCTCGTGAACGTGAACATCGGCCACCAGCATCCGAAGGTGGTCGAGGCGATCCGGACGCAAGCCGAACAGCTTGCCACCGTGGCACCGGCACACGCGAACGCGACCCGGGCGCGCGCCGCCGAGCTCATCCTGGAGCGGGCGCCGGAAGGGTTCGCCAAGGTGTTCTTCACGAACGGCGGCGCCGACGCGAACGAGAACGCCATCCGGCTCGCGCGCCTGACCACGGGTCGCGAGAAGGTCATCTCGCACTACCGCTCGTACCACGGCAACACGGGTGCGGCCATCAGTGCGACGGGGGACTGGCGGCGCATCCCGAACGAGTACGCCCGCGGACATGTCCACGTGTTCGGGCCGTACCTCTACCGCTCGGAGTTCTGGGCACAGTCTCCGCAGGAGGAGTCGGCGCGGGCGCTGCGCCACCTCGAGCGCACGATCCAGGCCGAGGGCGCGGACAGCGTCGCCGCGATCCTCCTGGAGTCGATTCCGGGAACCGCCGGCATCCTCGTGCCGCCGCCGGGCTACCTGGCCGGCGTGCGGGCGATCGCGGACCGTCACGGCATCGTGCTGATCCTCGATGAGGTCATGGCGGGATTCGGACGCGCCGGTGAGTGGTTCGCCTTCGACGCGTTCGACGTGCGGCCCGACCTCATCACTTTCGCGAAGGGCGTCAACTCGGGCTATGTGCCCGTGGGCGGCGTGATCATCTCCGCGCCGATCGCCGCGGCGTTCGATGAGCGGGTGTTCCCGGGCGGACTGACGTATTCGGGCCACCCGTTGGCCGCGGCGAGCATCGTGGCGACGCTGGAGGCCATGGCGGAGGAGGGCGTGGTCGAGAACGCGCGCGCGATCGGCGAGACGGTGATCGGACCCCGGCTGCGCGAGCTCGCCGGTTCGTCGCCGATCGTGGGGGAGGTGCGCGGTCGCGGAGTGTTCTGGGCGGTCGAACTCGTCGCCGACCGCGAGACGCGCGACCCGATCGCCGGCTCGGTCGTCGCGGCGATCAAGTCCGACCTGCTCTCGCGCGGGGTCCTCGGCTTCACGGCGGAGAACCGGTTGCACATCGTTCCGCCGGCCGTGATCGGCGAAGCGGATGCCGCGCGCGGGCTGGAGATCATCGCCGAGGTCATCGATCGCCACGGACGGAAGGCGTGACGGACATGGATGCGTTCAGCTCCGTCGACGTGCTCGCCGCCGACCTGCCTCTGGTCGAGGTGCCCCGGGAGCAGGTGACCTCCGGATCCCCGCGCACGGGTGTGCAGCCGGTGCTCGACGTGTTCGGCGTCGAGATCGGCATCTGGGAGATGACCGAAGGCGGCATGCGCGACATCGAGATCGACGAGGTCTTCATCGTGCTGGAGGGGGAGGCGTCCGTGACGCTGCTGGTGGACGGGCTGGAGACGGAGCGGATCGACCTGCGACCCGGGTCCCTGTGCCGATTGTCGGCGGGCTCCGCGACACGCTGGGACGTGTCGCGTGCCCTCCGTAAGGTGTACGTCATCGAACGAGAGGCGAGCGACTCATGACCGCTGCGATCCCGCCCACCGCCTACGGGCACGAGCTGAAGACTCCGATCGACGCGGTCCGCCGTTCTCTCACGGGCGCCCGCACGGTGCCGTTCTGGATCGACGATCTGGGTTCCGCGTCGCAGCGCCCCGCACTCGCCGGCCGCCATGAGACCGACCTCCTCGTGGTGGGTGGCGGATTCTGCGGCCTCTGGACGGCGCTCATCGCGAAGGAGCGCGATCCGCAGCGCTCAGTCACCCTCATCGACGGTGTCCGGGTGGGATGGGCGGCGAGCGGCCGCAACGGCGGGTTCGCGGAGGCGAGCCTGACGCACGGTGAGGAGAACGGCGAGTTGCACTTCGCCGACGAGATGGCCCTCATCCGCCGCCTCGAGAAGGACAACTTCACCGCGTTCCGCGACACGATCAGCTGCTACGGGATCGATGCGGAGTGGGAGGAGACCGGAACCCTGACGGTCGCGACGGAGCCGCACCAAGTGCCGTGGCTGCGCGACGCGGCGGCGGGCGATGCCGACCACGACGCGGTCTTTCTCGAGGGCGACGCCCTCCGCGCCCGGGGCGACTCACCGCTCTACCGCGCCGGTCTGTTCACCGAGGAGGGGCAGGCCTATGTGCACCCGGCCAAACTCGCGCGCGGGCTCGCGGAGGCCGCCGAGCGCTTGGGCGTCCGGATCTTCGAGCGCACGCGCGCGAAGGATCTGCGCATCGATGCCTCCGGCCGCGTCGAGGTCACCACGAGCGAAGGCGTCATCAGTGCCGAGCGCGTGGCGCTCGCCACGAACGTCTTCCCGTCGCTCCTGCCGAGTCTGCGCCTGTTCACCGTGCCGGTGTACGACTACGTCCTGATGACCGAGCCGCTCACCGAGGAGCAGTTGCAGGCGATCGGATGGACCGAGCGGCACGGCATCACCGATTCGTCGCGGGAGTTCCACTACTACCGGAAGACCGCCGACAACCGGATCCTGTTCGGCGGATACGACGCCGTCTACCACCGCGGGGGCAAAGTGCGGCCGGAGCAGGATCTGCGCCCCGAGACGTTCGAGCGTCTGGCCGATCACTTCTTCCTCACGTTCCCGCAATTGGCCGGCATCCGCTTCACCCACACGTGGGGCGGCGCGATCGATATGTCGACGCAGCTGGTCGCGTTCCACGGCGTCGCCCGGGGCGGCCGCGTCGCATACAGCGCGGGATACACAGGGCTCGGTGTGGTGGCGACCCGGTTCGGCGCGGAGGTGATGCTCGATCTCCTCGAGGGCCGGGACACCGAACGGACCGGGCTGAAGATGTCCCGGCGGCTCCCCATTCCGATTCCGCCGGAGCCGTTCGCATACCCGCTCATCCAGATGATGCGCAACGCCGTGGCTGCCTCGGACCGCAACGGCGGCAAAGACGGACTGCTGCTGAAGACGGCCGGGCTCTTCGGCGTCGGCTTCGACTCCTGATCAGGGCGATCGCGCCTACAGTTGTGGCTGAGATGCCGGCCACGCTCAGAACCCTCGTCGCAGAGCGATCCTTCGCCATCCGACCCCTCGCGGCTGTCTCCGACGATGCGTGGGACCGGCCCCTGTCGTGGGTGCACAGCTCGGACCTCTGGGACCCCGCTCCGTGGTTGGAGCCGGGCAATCTGCTGCTGACGGATGGAGCGCAGTTCACCGAGGACAGGTCGGATGCCGACGTCCTGGCGTACTGCCGACGCCTTCGCGGCGCCGACATCGCCGGGATCGGCTTCGCCGTCGATGTCATCCACGACCGGGTCCCTCCCGCGCTGGCCGAGGCGTGCGCGCAGACGGGACTGCCGCTGTTCGAGGTCGGCGCTCGCACGCCCTTCAT
The DNA here is from genome assembly GCF_039531105.1 of Microbacterium lacus. Classification (NCBI taxonomy): domain Bacteria; kingdom Bacillati; phylum Actinomycetota; class Actinomycetes; order Micrococcales; family Microbacteriaceae; genus Microbacterium; species Microbacterium lacus. The sequence continues at coordinate 3,165,624 of NZ_BAAAPK010000001.1, read as the reverse complement.
CGGGATCATCCGGTTCGTCGCCGACGTGATCGCCGCAGAGCGGGTGAGCCGGTACGCCTGGCTCCTGGACGCCCAGCGGGCGGTGGCGGGGGCGGCGCTGCGCGATGACGGTCTGGGCGAGATCCTGCGGACGCTCGCGATCCGTCTGCAGACGTGGGTCGTGCTCTTCGACGCGAAGGGAAGCGTCGTCGGCAGTGCGGGCGCCGTGCCCGACGCGAGCGACGGCGGTGCCGGTGAGCAGGCGCGGATGCTGCTCGGGCGGGGGCTGCCGGCGAGCCTGGACACCGAGGGTGAGGCCCGCGCGACGCTCCAGACGATCGGGCGGTCCCGGCGACTGCGTGGAGTGCTCGCGGTGGGCAACCCCGAGCGCCTCGACCCCGCGGAGAAGGATCTCATCGGCACCGTCATCGCGATCGCGAGCATCGCGCTCGAGCAGCAGCGCCGTCTCCAGGCCTCGCGCCGCCGCGTCCGCAGCGCGGTCGTCGAGATGCTCGTCGCGGGCAGGGTGCGGGAGGCGCAGCGCACGGCGCGCGCGGTCGGTGCCACCCTGCCTGAACCACCGTGTCGGATCGCCGTGGCGACGAGCTGGGACGGCGCCGTGCTCGAAGAGCTCGAGAACACCGAAGATCGCACGGGTGCACTCTTCGTCGCGGAGCGCGACGATCGAGTGATCCTGCTCATGGCCGAGGAAGCGCTGCCGGCCGTGACGGCCGTCGCCGAGAAGCGCGGGATCGGCGTGGGGGTGGCGCGCCTGGAGTCCTGGGCGGGAGTGGAGGACGGCATCCGCATGTCCTCGCACGCGGCGAACGACGTCTCCGGGGTCGCGTTCTACGACGACATCGCCGATCGGGGCCTGATCGGCGCGCTGCGGACACGAGGCGGCGAGATGCTCTCGCGGAGCATCCTCGAGCCGCTTGCGACGATGGACGAGGCCGAGCGCGGGCGCCTGATCCGTTCGGCGCAGGTCTGGCTCGATGCGAACGCGGCCTGGGATCCCGCCGCGCGTGTGCTCGGCATCCACCGGCACACGCTGCGCGCCCGGGTGGCCCAGCTCGGCCAGGTGCTCGGACTGGACCTCGAGACCTTCGCGGGCCGGGCCGAACTGTGGGCCGCGCTGGAGCTCGCCCGGCGGGAATGACCGCCCGGTCAGCTGTTCTGCGGGAAGCCCAGGTTGATGCCGCCGTGCGCGGCCGGGTCGAGCCAGCGGGAGGTGACGGCCTTCTCTCGCGTGAAGAAGTCGAAGCCGTGGACTCCGTAGGCCTTCGCGTCGCCGAACAGGGATTGCTTCCAGCCGCCGAACGAGTGGTAGGCCACCGGTACCGGAATGGGCACGTTGATGCCGATCATGCCCACCTGCACCTCGTTCTGGAACCGCCGGGCGGCGCCGCCGTCGTTCGTGAAGATCGCGGTGCCGTTGCCGAAGCGGCCGGAGTTGATCAGCTCGAGGCCTTCGTCGTAGCCGGCCACGCGGACGACCGAGAGGACCGGGCCGAAGATCTCCTCGCGGTAGGCGCGTGAAGTGACGGGGATGTCGTCGATGAGCGTCGGGCCGAAGAAGAAGCCGTCCTCGAGCCCATCGACGCGGAAGTCGCGCCCGTCGACGACGATCTTCGCGCCGTCGCGCTCCGCGATGTCGACGTACGAGGAGACCTTCTCGCGGTGGACGCCCGTGATCAGGGGGCCCATGTCCGGTTCCGCGGCGTCCGCGCCGTTGCCGATGCGAAGGCGGGCGATCCGTTCGCTGATCTTGGCGATCAGCTCGTCGGCGATCGGCTCCACCGCCAGGACGACCGAGATCGCCATGCACCGTTCCCCGGCGGCGCCGAATCCGGCGTTGACCGCCTGATCGGCGACGAGGTCGAGGTCGGCATCCGGCAGGACGAGCATGTGGTTCTTGGCGCCCCCGAGGGCCTGCACGCGTTTGCCGTGGCGGGATGCCGTCTCATAGATGTACTGCGCGATCGGCGTCGAGCCGACGAAGGAGATCGACTGGACATCGGGGCTCTCCAGGAGGCCGTCGACGGCCAGCTTGTCGCCCTGCAGCACGGTGAAGACTCCGTCCGGCAGCCCCGCCTCCTTCCAGAGACGCGCCATCCACAGGGACGCGGACGGATTCTTCTCGGACGGCTTGAGGATCACCGCATTCCCCGCCGCGATCGCGATCGGGAAGAACCACATCGGGACCATCGCGGGGAAGTTGAACGGAGAGATGACACCGACGATGCCGAGCGGCTGCTTGATCGAGTAGACGTCGATGCCGGTCGAGACGTTCTCGCTGAACGCGCCCTTGATCAGGTGCGGGAAGCCGGTGGCCAGCTCGACCACCTCCTGGCCCCGCAGGATCTCGCCCATCGCGTCCGAGAGCACCTTGCCGTGCTCAGCGGTGATGATGCGCGCGAGCTCGTCTTTGCGGACGTTCAGCAGCTCACGGAACGCGAACAGCACAGCCTGTCGCTTGGCGATCGAGTACTGCGACCACACCGCGAAGCCCGACCGGGCGGACGCGATCGCGGCGGCGATCTCGGCGTCATCGGCGAGAGCGACCTGGGCCGTGACCGCACCCGTGGCGGGATTGAACACCGAGGCGGTGCGTCCGCTCGATGAGGGGTACTCCGCGCCGTCGATCCAATGCGAGATCGATCGGTCGGTCTCGGCAGCGGGGGAGGGCGAGGCAAGGAGAGACGGATTCGACATGCGTCCAGTCAACGGGCTGAGAGCAGTCGAGGCGCTGCCAATCGGGCGCGATGCGACACGGGTCAGGACAAGTCGTCGATGGACACGTCTGCCCCGACCGCGACGGTGATGGTCAGCCGCGGTCCTGGACGTCTGCGCAGTCAGACTCAGTCGTACCCCAGAACGACGATCGTCGCGGTGGTGAGCGGGACGACGTCCTCGAGGTGCGGGAGCGCCGTCGTGACAGCCGGCTCTGCCGGGTGGGAACGCGTATCGGTGCTCGCAGGAATCATGGGCCTCATCGGTGATGCTCAGCCGCGGTCGTAGACGACGACGAACATCTTCCGAAGAGGCCGATGGATCTCCCAGCGGCCGGACCATCCGGAGGGCGTCGACACGGTGTCGCCCGCCTCGAGGCGAATGCTCTCAGCACCGTCGGTGTGCAGGGTCGCCTCGCCGGAGATGACGTGGAAGATCTCCGTATAGCCGTCGCGGGAAGCGCGGCTCTCGCCTGGTGTGCCCTCCCAGTACCCCATCTGGACACCGGCGGCCGGATCGGCGTAGAACTGTCGTTCCGCCGCACGCATGCCGTCCGTCAGGGCCGGGCCCCACGGCGCGAACGGCCCGAGGCTCACCGAGGCCCCGCGCACGAGGACGGGTACCGGTGACGCGATCTCCACCTCGCTCACCGTACGACCGCCGATCGATCGGACGACGGACTCTCGACCGCAAGCACGTCTCGAGTCAGATCCGCCGGCGAGCTCGCGCCGACCATCCCCATCGCCGTGCTGAACTCCCCGGTGAGGATCTCGAACGCGTGCCGAACTCCTTGTCCTCCCGCCGCCGCGAGCCCGTAGGCGAACGGGCGTCCTGCCGAAACCCCGTGCGCGCCGAGGGCGAGTGCCTTGGCGATGTCGGAGCCCCGCCGGACCCCGCCGTCGACGATGATCTCGGCTCGGCCGTCGACCGCGTCGACGACGCCGGGGAGTGCGGAGATCGTGCTCTGCTGATCGTCGAACTGCCGTCCGCCATGGTTCGAGACGAAGACACCGTCGACGCCGGCATCGACGGCGCGTCGTGCGTCCGCCGGCGACATGATGCCCTTCACGACGAGCTTGCCCGGCCACGAACGACGCACGGCTTCGACGTCCGCCCAGGTGGCGGCCGGGTTCTCGTTGCCGTGCAGCCAATCACCGATCTCCGACATCCGGATCGCTCGCCCATCGATGAGGTACGAACCGAGCGTGAGGGGGCGGCCGGTGGCGAATCGCCAGAGCCATCCGGGATGCAGTGCGACATCCACCACGTCGCGGAACGGGGGGCGTGGAGGCATCGCGGTGCCGTGGCGCATGTCCCTCTCCCGTTTGCTCGAGATGCCGACATCCCCCGCGATCACGAGGGTGTCGACACCGGCGGCACGCGCTTGCTCGATGTGCTGTTCCGTCTCGTGCGCCGCCTTCCAGAACGCGATCTGCGCCCAGACTCGTCCGGGCGCCACCGCGACGACGTCGCGCAAGGAGCATCCCGACCACGGGCTGTGGATGAAGATGCTTCCCGCCTCCGCCGAGGCCCGTGCGATCGCGACGTCGGCGTCCGGGTGCAGCAGAGTCAGCAGGCCCATCGGCGAGACGATGAGGGGCACCGAGAGTCCGGTGCCCAGCAGGGTCGTCGCCGTAGATCGCGTCGAGATGTCGGCCAGCACGCGCTGCGCGAGCAGCGTCGCGTCCAGGTCGTCGCGATTGCGGCGGAGCGTCAGCTCGTCCAGGGCTCCACCGTCCAAGAAGTCGGCGACCATCGCGGGCAGGCGGCGACGGGCACGCCCGTACAGGTCTTCGATGTTGCGTGGGGTCGTGCTCATATATGGTCCTCGGCGCTCGGGGGGTTCTAGAGAATTCGAGAGAGGAACGCCTGTGTGCGCTCGTTCTCGGGAGCAGTGAGCACCTTCGCCGGGGTTCCCGCTTCCACGACGACGCCGTCGGCCATGAACACGACCTGGTCGGCGACCTCACGGGCGAACCCCAGCTCGTGCGTGACGACGAGCATCGTCATCCCCTCGTCGGCCAGGTCGCGCATCACGGTGAGGACGTCGCCGACCAGTTCGGGGTCCAATGCGGATGTCGGCTCGTCGAAGAGCATGAGTTTGGGTTTCATCGCCAGAGCGCGGGCGATCGCTATGCGCTGCTGCTGACCTCCCGAGAGCTCTTGCGGGTAGGCGTTCTCCTTGTCGCTCAACCCCACGCGCTCGAGGAGCACACGGGCTTCGGGGATCACATCCGAACTCTTGCGGCCGAGCACGTGCACCGGTCCCTCGAGGATGTTCTGCATCACGGTTCGATGGGGGAACAGGTTGAACCGTTGGAAGACCATGCCGGTCGTGCGGCGGCTGCGGGCGATCGCGGACTCCTTCGCCTCGTGCAGAACCCCGCGACGGGTCGTGGTGCCGACCATGTGTCCGTCGACGAGGATGATCCCGGCGTCCAGGGTCTCGAGTCGGTTCACGCAGCGAAGGAGCGTCGTCTTGCCCGATCCGGACGGACCGATGAGGCACGTCACGGTGCCGACCGGCACCCGGAGCGAGACGTCTTTCAAGACCAGGTCGCGACCGAAGGATTTCCGAGCTCCGCGGATGTCGATCATGTTGCTCATCGGGCGTCTTCCTTTCGGCGTCCGCGCAGCCGGCCGGTGCGAGCACGTGGATCGAATCCCCGGCCGTAGTACGCCTCGATCCGGGACTGGACGGCGGTGAGGATGCTGGTCATGAGCAGGTACCACGCGCAGGCGACGAGCAGCAGCGGAATGACTTGGTAGTTGATCGCGTAGATCGTCTGCACGGAATACAGCAGATCGGAGATCGCCAGCACGCTGACCAGCGAGGTGCTCTTCAGCATCGAGATGACCTCGTTGCCGGTGGGGGGGATCACTACCCGCATAGCCTGTGGCAGGATCACACGGCGCATCAGCTTGCCGCCGGTCATGCCGATCGCCCGGCCCGCGTCGAGCTGACCCGCATCGACGGAGTTGATGCCGCTTCGCACGATCTCGGCCATGTAGGCACCCTCGTTGAGGGAGAGCCCGAGCAATGCGGCCGCGAGGGGCGTGATCAGCACGTTGGCGGACCCGAACTCGATCGACGGCCCCCCGAGCGGCAGTCCGAACGCGATCGTCGGGTACAGGGCGGCGATGTTGTACCAGAAGATCAACTGCACGAGCAGGGGGGTTCCGCGGAAGAACCAGATGTAGGCCGCGGCAACCCACGAGAACACCGGATTGCGCGAGACGCGCATGACCGCCAGTAGCACCCCGAGGACGATGCCGGCCGTCTGGGCGATGACGGTGAGGATGATGGTCAGGAGGACGCCCTGGAGTACCTCGGGTGCGAACAGGTACTCCAGGACCGTGGGCCAACCGTAACCGGGGTTGCCAGGAACGTCGATGAGGAAGACGACCACGATGACGGCGACCAGGATGCCGCCGACGATCGTCGCGACGGGGCGGTGCTTCTTCACCGTGAGAGAGGTCAGTGTCTCGCTCACGGAGGTCGCCGTGGACTGATCGATAGATGATTGCGCCATCTTCCGTCTCCTCGTTGCCGTCAGGGGGTCGATCGTCACTGCGGGACGTTGACGCCGACTTCGGTGATCGCGCCCGACTCGAGGCCGTAGGTCGTGAGTACCTCGATGTACTCCGGCGAGTCGATGATCGCCTCCATCGCCTTCGTGACCGGCTCGAGCAACCCGGTGTCGTGCGGGATGCCCACAGCGACGGGTGCACTGTCGAATTCCGACTTGACGACGAACCCGGGATTCTGACCTGCCGCGTATCCGATGACGGTGGAGTCGGCGAACGCGGCGTCCGCGCGGCCGCTCGTCACGGCCTGGATGACCTGGCGTGTCTCCGCGAACACCATGACGTCGACCGGCTGCTCACCGCCCGACGTGCACGCCTCATCGATGAGCGGGATGTTCACGGAGAGCTGGTAGGAGCCCGAGAGCAGGGCCACTGATCTGCCGCACATGTCGTCGATGGAGACGTCCGTCTCCTCGAGGGCGCCCACGGCGGACCCGATGTTCATGTATTCCACGAAGTCCAGCGTCTGCATCCGCTCCTCGGTCGGCGTCATCGAGGACACCGTCGCGTCGTAGCGGCCCGCAGCGAGGCCGGGGATGAGCGCGTCGAAGTTGGCGATCTGGATGTCGATGCCCAGGCCGAGGGCACTGGCGAGCAGCCGGGCGATGTCGGCGTTGACACCGGTCATGTCCTTCGTGCCCTGCTTGTAGAACTGCATGGGCGGCTCGTTGGTCGGCATGACGACGGTCAGGACCCCCTTGTCCTTGATCGCCGCGGGAACGAGATCGGCAGCATCCTGCACGACGGGCATGGTCGGTTCCGCCGCGGGCGAGGGGTCGGAGTCGGTGGTGCCTGCGCAGGCGGTGAAGGCCAGCGCCGAGATGCTCAGGGCGACCAGAGTGGACATTCGTCGGTCGCGACGCGGTGATCGGGAGTGCATGGCGTCTCTTTTCTCGAGGTGGGGTGGTGGTGCCGCTCGAGATTGATTCTGCGATGCAGGCACCCGGTGCGATATGTAGGATCGACTCGCAGGTCACCGACGAGGGTGGAGATTTCTACATGGTTGGTACACGTCGATCTCCCGAAGTCACCCTGAAAGACGCGATCGCGACGTGTGAGCCGCACCTCGCGCTGGTGGCCGGGAGCGATGACGTTTCCTACTCCGGTGTGGGCTTCCACGAGTCGGGCGGAGTCGACGGCGACTGGTCCGGGCGGATCGTGCTGTGTCCGGGGATCACCGATGGCGAGGAACTGCGTCTCGCCGCCGCGCGATCCGGTGCGGCCGCGATCGTCCTCCGGGAGGCCGCGGAGCTGCGGGCGTCATCGACGCCCGCGGTCCTTCGCCTTTCCTCTCACGGTGACTGGGCCGAGATCGCCGCAGCGCTTCGCGCGATCGCCGATCCGGCAGGGCAGTCCTACGTCGCCGCTGCTCCTGTCGGTGACCTGTTCGCCGCCGCCAACGCCCTTGCCGCGCGTGCCGGGGGTGCGGTCGGGTTCGTCGACCCCACGGGGCGGGTCCTCGGGTACTCGACGCTCAGCGACCAGCCGCTGGATCCGGAGCGCAAGAGGATCACGCTGTCGCTTCGCGAGGACCGGGATCCCTCAGAGGACGTCCAGCAGATCGCAGTCGTCAACGCGAGTCGAGCGCTGATCTTCCCGCCGGAAGGGGAGTCGTTCGGACGGGTCGCTCGTGCCGTCCGAGGGGGAGGGGAGCTGCTCGGCACGGTGTGGGTCGTGCTGCCGAGCGAGGCCGCAGGGCCCCGGATCGCCGAGCTTCTGGACACCGTCGAGCCTGTGCTCGCACAGCATTTTCGCCGCGCGCGGAACGAAGCGGAGAAGATCGACGATCGACGCCGCGACGTGATGGCAGGGTTGCTGGACCCCTCCACCGCGGCGGTGACCTCCGCCCGCCAGGGCTACCCGCCGCGCGTCGACATCGTGGTCGAGCGCTTCGCGATCGACTTCGCCACGGCTCCTGACGAGTCTCGGTCACGCGCGTTGAGGCGTCTCCTGAACGTCGTGCTGAGCAGCGCGTCCACATGGTTCGCCCATTCGCGGACCTCCATCGTCGACGACGGTGTCACATCGGTCGTCGCCGAGAGCGATGCAGCCCGGATCCGCGCTCACGCCGAGTTCGTCGCATCCGCCGACCCGTCGGTGAGAGCCGGGCTCGGAGGGGCTGCGACCACTCCCGCGGGGATCGCGCGCTCTGCGCGCGAAGCCGAACTGGCCCTGGGATACCTGCTCACCGCGCCGGCGGACGGTGCGGTCGCACGGTTCGACGACATCAGGGATCGAGTGGCGCTGGCACAAGTCGGAACATTTCTCGCCGATCTTCCCCTCGCCGTCGCCGATCATGCGGAGCGTCTCAGCGACTTCGACCTTCGCCATGCGACCGAGTTGACCCTCACGACCTTCGAGTACCTCCAGGCGGGACAGAGCATCGCCGCCGCCAGTGCGAAGCTGCATCTCCACCAGAACACCGTGCGCAACCGTCTCACGCGCGTGCGCGAGGAGCTCGGCATCGATCTCGATGACCCGGACACCCGGCTGTGGCTCTGGCTGAGGCTTGCGACCCGCGAACGGGTCAGCGAGGGCTCTCGGCCTCGAGCGCTTCACGCGCAAGACGGCCGGCCTTGAGTCCGGAGCGGACGGCGCCGTCGATCGTGCCCGGCGCCGCGTGGTCGATATCCGCACCCGCGAAGATCAGTGGCCCGTCGCGCCCCTCGCACGCGAGAGCGTCGACCCACTGGCCGGGTTTGTGGGCCATCCAGGTTCCCCGTGCATACGGGTCGCTGTTCCAGTCGTAGGCGTCGATCGACACCAGCGTGGCCTCGGGAATCACCCGACGGAGGGCGTCGGCGACGACCGCCTCGTTCACCTCCGGCATCGCGTCGGCATGGGAGAACCCGACCATGAGCGCGCGACCGTCCGGCAGCAGTCGCTCGGTGCGGAGGTAGGCGAAGCCCCCGAACGGGTCGACGGTTCGGACGAAGTCCGTCACGCCGTCCACGATCATCCACACTTTGACCGAGCGCCCCGGCTGCCGCTCGTCGGCGAGGCGTGCCCGACTTCCCGCGAGGGGCGGATCGAAGGCGATGTCGCCCCAGGTGTTCACCGGCACCGCGATGATCGCCAGAGCGCAGGAGAAGGTGTCGCCCCGTGCGTCGGTGATCTGCACGCCCTCCTGCGTCCGCCTCACCGAGGCCACGGGCGTGTTCACGGCGATCCCGAAAGCGCCGTCTCGGGCGATGGACGCGAAAAGCATCTGGGCGCCGCGCTCGACCTTCCAGCTGTAGGCGTCGATGTCCTGCAGGGCTGCTCGGTCCAGCAGCAGTCGCCACGCGCCGGACGTCTGATCGAGGGGGGCGCCCATCAGGTAGGAGGTCCAGGCGTCGAGCCACACCCGTGCCTCGAGACCCACAGTCTCGGCGACGACAGCCAGCGAGTCGGCGTCGGCCTCCGCCGCACTCAGCGATGTGCGCATCGCCGCGGCGAGCTCACTCAGAGCGGAGTCCCCGGGCGTCGCCGACCGGCGGACGTCGTCATCGCCGATGCGCGTGACGAAGTGTTCCGGCATCCGCGTCTGCGTCGCCTGGACGCCGTACCGCTGCATCTCAGCGAGGATGGCCTCGTGGCCCGGCAGCACCCATGTGCCTCCGATCTCGATGTCGAAATCGGCATCCGAATATTCGCGAGTCCATACGCGCCCGCCCAGGCGATCCCTCGCCTCGAGAAGAAGGACGTCGTGCCCGCCGGCCGCCACCTCCCGAGCGGCGACGACGCCGGCGAAGCCGCCGCCCACGACGATCACATCGGCATCCAGCGGTGCCTTCGTTGGATGTGTCATAAGACGCCCTTCGATGTGTGCTCGGCCGGGAAACCGGATGCCGATGATCGTCACTCGAGTCTGAGAGAGGTCTCGGCGCTCTGTAAATGTGAGATCCCACACCGCCTGACCCTGCCGGCGATCTGTTCCCCACAGCCGCCGCCCGGCCGTCCCCGCTCGCCCCCAGTCTCACGGGGACGCGGGCGGGCGGAGCGGACCGCGCGTGTGGCCTAGTCTGGCGGCAGGAGATGTAAGGGGAGCGGCGTGCAAGCGATCGGCCATCTGCTCCCGATCGCCGTCGCCGTCGCCGTGAGCTCGGTGCCGATCCTCGTCGCGATGGTGCTCCTGCTCTCGCCGCAGCGCTCCCGCACCGCCCTTCCCTACCTGATCGGCTGGGTGGCCGGCATCGCGAGCCTGCTGTCCGTCTGCGCGCTCATCGCGCACGCGCTGCCGGCGCGTTCGAGCGCGACCGAGCCCGATGTGTGGATCGGGGTCGGCGAGATCCTGGTGGGCCTTGCTCTCGTCGTGCTCGGCGTGCTGACCTTCCGGCGGCGCGGGCGGGCGAAGACCACGACGCTGCCGATGGGGCTCGGGTCGGTGAGCCGGCTCGGAGCCTGGTCGTCGCTCGCGCTGGGCTTCGTGCTGAATCTCCGGCCGAAGGGTCTGCTGCTCGCGGTCGCGGGCGGACTCGTCCTCCGGGCCGACGCGGGTTCGGTGCCGATGGCGATCGTCGCGGTGATCGTCTTCACCGTGATCGCCGCATCCACGGTCGCCACTCCGGTCATCGCCGTCACGGTTGCCCCGGGGAAGACGGAGCCGACCCTCGCCCGCGTGCAGGAATGGATGCTGAGCAACGGCGGCGTGCTGACGGCGGCGATCCTCGTCCTCATCGGCGTCGTGGTGTTCGGGATGGGACTCGTGCGGCTCTGACCCACGACAGTCCTATGCTCGTGTGGGCGGGAACAGGGGAGCGCGGACGTGTCGGATCAGAGACCACCGGGGCCGCAGAAGGCGAGCATCTACGACGTCGCCGAACGCGCAGGGGTATCGCACATGACGGTCTCGCGCGTGCTGAACGGACACCCGAGCATCCGCGAATCCACGCGCACACGCGTACTCCAGGCGATCGAGGACCTGCAGTACACGCGCAGCGCGATCGCCCGCGCGCTCGCCCGTCGCCGGTCCATGCGGATCGGCGTGATCGTCGAGAGTGCCGAGCAATGGGGGCCGAACAGTACGCTGCGCGCGATCGAGCGGGCCGCGCGCGGTTTCGAGTACTCGGTGAGCAGCTACACCACCGCCGGTGACGACGGCGCGCAGCTGACGTCCGGCATCGCGGATCTTGTCGCACAAGGCATCGATGCCCTCTGCGTGATCGCGCCGCGAACGTCGTCCCTCGATCGCCTGCGCGAGCACAGCGCCCACATGCCCACGCTCGTGATCGGAGCGGATGCCGAGGAAGGCCTCCATACGGCGGCGGTCGATCAGTCCGCGGGCGCTCGTCTCGCTGTCGCACATTTGATCGAGTGCGGGCATCGCGAGATCGCGCACGTGTCGGGGCCCCCCGACTGGCACGACGCGCGGGCGCGCGAACAGGCCTGGCGCGAGGTCATGACGGATGCCGGGCTCGTGCCGTCTGTGAAGGCTACGGGGGACTGGACATCGGACTCCGGTTACCGCATGGGCACAGAACTTGATGTCGAACGCGTCACGGCGATCTTCGCGGCCAACGACCAGATGACTCTCGGGCTCATGCACGGACTCGCGGAGCGCGGCATCCGTGTGCCCGATGATCTGAGCATCGTCGGCTACGACGATCTTCCGGATGCGCGTCACTTCCTGCCGCCGCTCACGACCGTCCGCCAGGATTTCGGCGCGCTCGGCGTCCTCGCCGTGCAGCGGCTCGTCGATGCTCTCGACGGCGGCGAGCTCGCGCACCGTGACCTCATCGCTCCCGAACTCATCGTCCGGTCGTCGACGGCGCCGCCCCGGATCTGAAGTGCCGGAGGCGCGGGGCTCTTGCGAGCGCGGCATGTTAGCGCGCACAATAGGTGCACGAAGATGACAGGAGAGTCAGCGTGGATTCCGAGACCCAGGTTCAGCGTGAGATCGCCGCCGTCCGCGCTGACGTGGCGGCGCTGCACGCCGAGCTCGTCCGCTACGGGCTGGTCGTGTGGACCGGCGGGAATGTGTCCGGCCGCGTCCCGGGGGCGGACCTGTTCGTGATCAAGCCGTCGGGGGTGTCCTACGACGACCTGACAGCCGAGAACATGATCCTCTGCGACCTCGACGGCAACGTGGTCGAGGGGACTCCGGGCAGCGAGCGGGCGCCGTCCAGCGACACCGCCGCGCACGCGTACGTGTACCGCCACATGCCCGAGGTCGGCGGCGTCGTGCACACGCATTCGACGTTCGCCGTGGCGTGGGCCGCACGCGGCGAGGAGATCCCGTGCGTGATCACGGCGATGGCGGACGAGTTCGGCGGGCCGATCCCGATCGGGCCGTTCGCGATCATCGGCGACGACTCGATCGGCCGGGGCATCGTGCAGACGCTGCGCGGGCATCGCTCGCGCGCCGTGCTGATGCAGAATCACGGGCCGTTCACGATCGGCACGTCGGCGAAGGACGCCGTGAAGGCCGCGGTCATGGTCGAAGACGTCGCCCGCACGGTGCACTACGCCCGGGAGGCGGGCCCGCTGATCCCGATCCCGCAGGAGGCGATCGACCGGCTGTACGACCGCTACCAGAACGTGTACGGCCAGTCCGCGGACGAACGCCGATGAGCGTCATCGGCCAGGGGCGAGCGGTGCTGGGCATCGAACTCGGCTCGACACGCATCAAGGCGTGCCTCATCGACCCCGATCGCCCGACCGATGTGCTCGCGGTGGGCAGTCACGAGTGGGAGAACGAGTTCCACGACCGCGTGTGGACCTACCCGCTCGACGCGGTGTGGTCGGGAGTCCAGGCCGCCTACGCCCAGCTGATCATCGACGCGCGGACGCGTCACGGCGTCGTGCCGGAGAGCTTCGCGGCGATCGGGGTGTCCGCGATGATGCACGGCTACCTCGCCCTCGACGCCGACGGAGCGCTCCTCACCCCCTTCCGCACGTGGCGCAACACCTCGACCGGTGTCGCCGCAGAAGAGCTCACCGCGCTGTTCGGCGTCAACATCCCGCTTCGCTGGTCCATCGCGCACTTCCATCAGGCGGTGCTCGACGCCGAAGTGCACGTCGCCGATGTCGCGCACCTGACGACTCTCGCGGGCTATGTCCATGCGATGCTGACGGGTCGCCGCGTGCTGGGGGTCGGCGACGCCTCGGGCATGTTCCCGATCGACACCGCGACCGGGGACTACGACGCGCGGCTCGTCGGTCTCTTCGACCGGCTGGATGCCGACGCCCTCGCCGGCCGCAGCGTCACGGACCTGCTTCCCGCGGTCCTCCCCGCGGGCGCGGACGCGGGCACGCTCACGGCCGCGGGGGCGGTGCTGCTGGATCCGACCGGGACGCTGCGGCCCGGCATCCCGCTCTGTCCGCCCGAAGGCGACGCCGGCACGGGGATGGTCGCGACGAACGCGGTGGCCCCGCGGACCGGCAACGTCAGCGCGGGCACGAGCATCTTCGCGATGGTCGTGCTGGAGAAGCCCCTCACCCGCGTCCACCACGAGCTCGACCTGGTCACGACGCCCTCGGGCGACCTGGTGGCGATGGTGCACTGCAACAACGGCGCGAGCGAGCTGGCCGCCTGGGCGGGGATGTTCGCACGGTTCGCCGATGCCGCCGGCGCCGCCCTCAGCACCGATGAGGTCTTCGATCTGCTGTTCCGTGAAGCACTCGCGGGGGATGCCGATGCCGGTGGCCTGCTCGCCTACAACCACCTCGCCGGCGAGCCGATCGTGGGCCTGGACCAGGGCCGTCCGCTCTTCGTCCGGACGCCGGACAGTCGCTTCACCTTGGCCAACGTCATGCGCGCCCAGCTGTACGGCGTCTTCGGGACACTTGCCCTCGGCATGAGGGTCCTCGATGGCGAGGGGGTGCGGTTGGACCGCATGTTCGCGCACGGTGGCATGTTCCGCACCGCGGGCGTGGCGCAGCGGTTCCTCGCCGGCGCTCTCGATGCCCCCGTCGCCGTCGGCGACACGGCATCCGAGGGTGGAGCCTGGGGGATCGCCGTCCTCGCCGCGTTCGCGGCGGCTCCCGGCCGACGCGCGCTGCCCGACTATCTCGATGACGTCGTCTTCCGTGACGCGCAGACCATCACGGTGGATGCCGACCCCGTCGACGTCGCCGGCTTCACCTCCTACCTCGAGCGCTACCGCGCCGGCCTCGCGGTCGAAGCCGCGGCCGTGACCGCCCTGTGAACCACGAAGGATCCTCATGACCCGCACGCCTCTTTCCACCACGCTCGAGAACTACGAGGTGTGGTTCGTCACCGGCAGCCAGAATCTGTACGGCGAGGAGACTCTCCGCCAGGTGGCAGAGCAGTCCCAGGCCGTGGCGGCGGGCCTGGATGCGCTGCCGGTGAGGGTCGTCTGGAAGCCGGTTCTGAAGGATTCGGACTCGATCCGCCGCCTTGCACTGGAGGTGAACGCGCGCGACGACGTGATCGGCGTGGTCGCGTGGATGCACACGTTCAGCCCGGCGAAGATGTGGATCGCGGGCCTGGACGCGCTGCAGAAACCGTTGCTGCACCTGCACACGCAGGCCAACGTCGAGCTGCCGTGGTCGGAGATCGACTTCGACTTCATGAACCTGAACCAGGCCGCGCACGGCGACCGGGAGTTCGGGTACATCCAGACCCGGCTGGGCGTGGCGCGCAAGACCGTGGTCGGGCACGTGTCGAATCCGGTGGTGCGGGCTCAGATCGAGGACTGGCAGCGGGCGGCGGCGGGGTGGGCGGCGTCCCGCTCCCTCAAGCTCGCGCGTTTCGGTGACAACATGCGCTACGTCGCGGTCACCGAGGGCGACAAGACCGAGGCGGAGCTGCGCTTCGGGGTGCAGGTGAACACGTGGGGCGTGAACGAGCTCGCGGATGCCGTCGCCGCGGCATCCGCGGCGGACATCGACGCGCTCGTGCAGGTCTACCTCGACGAATACGACGTGGCGTCCGAGCTGGTTCCCGGCGGGGAGCGGCACCAGTCTCTCCGTGACGGGGCCGCGATCGAGATCGGGCTGCGGTCCTTCCTCGAGGAGGGCGGGTTCGGCGCGTTCACGACGAGCTTCGAAGACCTCGGTGCCCTCACGCAGCTGCCGGGGCTCGCGGTGCAGCGCCTCATGGCCGACGGGTACGGGTTCGGCGCGGAGGGGGACTGGAAGACCGCGATCCTCGTCCGGATCGCCAATGTGATGGGTGCGGGGCTCCCGGGCGGCGCGAGCCTGATGGAGGACTACACGTACGACCTCGTGCCGGGCTCGGAGCGCATCCTCGGCGCGCACATGCTCGAGGTCTCCCCGTCGCTGACGACCGCCCGGCCGCGCCTGGAGGTCCACCCGCTGGGCATCGGCGGGAAGGATGACCCGGTCCGGCTCGTGTTCACCGCCGACCCCGGGCCCGCGCTCGTGGTCGCGATGAGCGACATGCGCGACCGGTTCCGGCTCGTCGCGAACGTCGTGGAGAACGTCGAAGCCCCGGATCTGCCGCAGCTCCCGGTCGGGCGGGCGATCTGGAAGCCCCAGCCCGACTTCGCCACGTCCGCCGCGTGCTGGCTCACCGCGGGCGCTGCGCACCACACGGTCATGACCACCGCGGTCGGCATCGAGGTCTTCCGCGACTTCGCCGACATCGCCCGCACCGAAATCGTCGTGATCGACGAGAACACCACGGTCCGCGGCTTCCAGAACGAACTGCGCTGGAACCAGGCGTACTACCGCCTCGCCCAGGGCTTCTGACCCCGTCCGCGTCAGTGCGGCGCCGCCGATCCGCACCTGCGCCGTAGCCGGAGTGATGGCACTGACCGCGGTCGGGAGCACGGACGGACTAAGGGAGCCCGCGAGCATCGTGCTCGCGGGCTCCCTCCGCGCGTCCGTACCTGCCGGGGCCGATCGCGATGACGTGCCGAAGTACTGCTGTCTGTGACGGCTGTCGGCGTGTCGCCGCACCTGGCGGCCCACACGCCCCAGGTGGCAGTGTCTCGGCGCGCCCGGAGAGGGAACGGGTGCGTCGCCGAGAAGGAGGAGCGGGGTCCCGCGATGTGCAGACGTTGCGGTGGCCGAGGCTCAGCAGGTGCTCGGTCGACTGGCGCGCCCCGGCGCCGTGATCGACGTCGACGACGGAGTAGTTCGCGCCCGCGTTCGAATCGATCACGACGACGGGCAGACCCGGAGGGAGGGAGATCTCGACCTGGTCGAGGAGCGCCGATGGCGAATCGCCGCAGCCTCATGGGCGACATGCGGAACGCGTGGTGGCAGAACGTCTTCGGCATCATCGGGCTGGTGGCTGTCCTCGCACTGTCGGTGCGGTTGATCTTCAGTCTCATCGGAGGCAGATCGGGTCTCCGCATCCCGGCCGCCCATGGCCGTGTCGCCCCAATGGCGACACGGCCATAGGTGTTCCGCGCGGGCACCGCGAGTCGGCGGAAAGCGGAGTCGTCAGAGCGATCGGACGCGCAGCCACGCGTAGCCGTGCGGCTGGAGGGCGAGGCCGTGCGTCAGGTCGACCTCGTCTCCCGTGACGACGTCGATCGCGTCGGCGTGGAAACCGCTCAGCGTGCGCGGATCGATGAGCGCCAGGTCGTCCCCGACGTTCGCGAGCACGAGGATCAGCGCATCGCGGCCGGGCCGCTGGAATCCGAGCACGGCCGGGTGCTTCGCATCGAAGCCGATGAGCTCGCCGCCGGCGAATTCGGGCGTGCCCTGCCGCGCGCGGATCAGGTCGGTCAGACCCCGGAACACGCGGCCCGCGTCGGTGGCGGCATCCGACCGCTCCGCATAGCGCTGCTGCGGGCGCTTCGGCCGGTGCACCCACCGGCTGTCGCCCGCCGTCGCCTCGTCGTCGACGTAGGAGTAGTCGTTGAGCTGCGCGACCTCGTCGCCGAGGTAGAGCAGCGGAACCCCGCCGGTGGACAGTGCGATCGCGTGCGCGAGGACCACGCGGTCCACACCTCCGGCATCCCGCGCCTCGATCCCCGCGAGCGAGGCCGTCGTCCCCGTGATGCGGGCGTCTCCGGTCTTGGGGTTCTCCTGGAAGGGCACGCCGCGGGCGAAGCTGCCGGGAAAGCGCCCCACGTAGAAGTCATTGAGGAACCGGCGATGCGAGAACCCGTCGATGCCGAACTCGGCGGCATCCTCGTCGGCGAACGTCCAGCCGATGTCGTCGTGGCTGCGCACGTAGTTGACCCACGCGGTGCCGGCGGGCAGAGCGTGGCGACGCTCGAGCGCCTGCTGCAGCAGGCGCGGGTCGCGGGTCGCGAGCGCCTCCCACGTGAGCGCCATCTGCAGCGGGTTGTACGACAGCTGGCACTCCTGGAGCGACACGTACTCGACGACCTCGTCGGGGTGCACGATCGCCTCGGACTTGAACAGCAGGCTCGGCGCGGCCATCCGCAGCACCGCGTTGAAGGCCCGCAGCAGCAGGTGCGCCTCGGGCAGTGATTCGCACGCCGTGCCGAGCTGCTTCCAGATGAAGGCCACGGCGTCCATCCGGAGGATCTCCACGCCCCGGTTCGCGAGGAACAGCATCTCCCCGGCCATCGCGCGGAAGACCGCGGGGTTGGCGTAGTTGAGGTCCCACTGGAAGTGGTAGAACGTCGCCCAGATCCATCGCCCGTCGGGTAGCTGCACGAAGCTGCCCGGATGATCGTCCGGGAAGATCTCCCGCACCGTCTTCTCGTACTCGTCCGGCATCGTGCGGTCGGGGAAGATCAGGTAGAAGTCCTCGTAGCCGGGTTCTCCCGCGACGGCCTTCTTCGCCCACTCGTGCTCGTTGCTCGTGTGGTTGAAGATGAAGTCGACCACGAGCGAGATGCCGGCCAGGCGCAGGTCCGCCGCGAGCGAGGCCAGGTCGTCCATCGAGCCGAGCGCGGGGTTCACGTGCCGATAGCTGGAGACCGCATAGCCGCCGTCGGAGTTGCCCTCGGGACTCTCGAAGAGCGGCATGAGGTGCAGGTAGGTCAGACCGAGCTCCTGGAAGTACGGGATCTGCTCGCGCACCCCCTGCAGATCGCCGGCGTAGCGATCGACGTAGCAGACGCCGCCGAGCATCTGGTTCGACAGGTACCACTCCGGGTTCTGCTCGCGCAGGTCGTCACGCGCCTTGAGCTCGAGCGGGCGGGCGTTCCACGAGGCGGCCGCCTCGGCGACGACCGCCGCGAGCTGCTCCAGTCCGTCCTCGCGGGTGCCGTAGAGCTGGACGAACAGCGGATGCAGCGTCGGGAAGTGCTCGGCGAAGCGACGCGCGAACGCGGCATCGGGTTCTCCGACGGCTCCCGCGGCCAGGCGACGGACTTCGTCGATGTCGCTCGTCCACTCGGCGGTGAGTCTCGGCATGGGGCTCCCTTTTCGCGACGCTGTTGCCTGCACTCACTTTAGGGCTGACAGACTGTCGATGACGGATGCCGAGGGGGCGCTCATGCGGTTGGTTCAGGTGGCGCAGCGCGTGGAGGATCTCGACCGCGCAGCGGACTTCTACACGGTGCTGCTGGAGACTGCTCCCACCGCGCGGTTCGATGACGCCGGACTGGTCTTCTTCGATCTCGACGGGGTGCGGCTCCTGCTCGATCGCAATGCGCCGGCCGGTCTGCTGTACCTGCAGGTCGACAACGTGCACGACGCCCTCGAGCGTCTCGAGGGACTGGCCGAGGTGATCTCACGCCCGCACGTGATCTTCACTCACGACAGCGATCTGCTCGGCCCCGTCGGGCATGAGGAGTGGCAGGCGTTCGTCCGAGACTCCGAGGGCAACGCCGTCGGCCTGGTCGCGTTCCAGCGCGGCTGAGACGCCGTTCGCCGCCCTGTCGTCCGGCCCTCTTCGCCGTGAGCGAACGGCTGGCACTCTCCTACCTCGAGTGCTAATCTGAGCGTAGTTGAGTCATACCGACTCAACTCTCAGAACCCTCCGGAGCAGCATCCGGACGACGACAAAGGAGTGAATCATGGCCACCTACGACCCGTTCCGTGAACTGGACCGCTTCGCGTCGACGCTGTTCGACCCGCGCCGCGGTCCGCGACGGATGCCGATGGACCTGTACCGGGACGGCGACCACTACGTCCTGACCGCCGATCTTCCGGGCATCGATCCGGGCTCGGTCGACATCGACGTGGACGGTCAGCTGCTGACGATCCGTGCCGAGCGAACCCTGACCGCGGGCGACGGCGTGAAGTGGATCACCCGCGAGCGCGAGGCCGCGAGCTTCCTGCGGCAGCTGAACCTCGGCCAGGGCATCGACACCGAGCGCATCTCCGCGACGTACAGCAACGGCGTGCTGAGCGTGACGATTCCGGTGAGCGAGAAGGCGAAGCCGCGCAAGATCGAGGTGTCCACGGATGCCGAATCCCCGGTGATCCGCGCCCACGAGAGCGCCGACGCGCCTCAGCCGGTCGAGCAGTAAGCCCGGACCGCATGACGATGCCCCCGGACCTCGCGGTCCGGGGGCATCGTCATGCACGGCTCACTTGTCGCCGTTGAACGCGTCCTTCACGTTCTCGCCCGCCTGCTTGACGCCTGCCTTGGCCTGGTCGGCCTTGCCCTCCGCGACGAGCTTGTCGTTGTCGGTCGCCTTGCCGATGGCCTCCTTGGCCTTGCCGGTCAGCTCTTCGGCCTTGTTCTTGATGTCGTCTCCGATGCCCATGGCATCTCCTTTCCTTTGTGGTGATGAGGGCCCGACCGGGGCCCGGCGGTGGTCAGGACAGGCGCTGCTTGTCGTGCGCGAGTTTCGCGCGCAGACCCGTGTGGATCGAGATGTACGTCGGCGGATCCTGGCCGGTCAACCGCGCGAGACCGGTGAGCAGAGAGTCGATGTGACCCGTGAGCTCACGCGGTGAGGTGTTTTGACGAGGGGTGACGCTCACGTGCATGACCGGCTGGCGCTTGATGTCGTTCGCCGTCACCGCCGTCGAGAGGATCTCATCGCGTCCCGCCAGCGAGTTCTTCAGAGCATCCGATGCGAAGGCCTCGGTCACCGTGACTCGTCCGATCGGGTTCTCTGCACCGCTCGAGCGCAGAACGGTCTTCGACCGGCCGCCCGAGGCGGTGCGGACGATCGTCACGATCAGCAGCACGACGAGCACGACGATCACGGCCAGCCCGCCGAGGGCGAGCCACGTGAGTGTCGTCCCGCCGATCTGGGTCACCTTCGCGGCCTGTTCGAGCCAGGACTCGCTGTTCTCGCCGGCGCCGGTCCAGATGTCCCGAGCGGGCGCCCACGTCACCGCGAGGATCGCGGCGGCGCCGAGTGCGGTGAGGAGGAGGCCCACGATCAGCAGCACCGTGCGGTTGACGGCGCGGTTGGTGTCGTTCATCAGGCGAGCTCGCTTTCGCTCGGGCGGACGACCCGCACGCGGGTCTTCACGGAAGGGATGAGGCGGTACTCGGCGAGCTCGCGGTCGGCGACCTCGCGCACACGGTTCTGTTCGAGCGGAACGCCCGCACCGGGGCGGACCGTGACATCGACCGTGCGATGCGCGACGCCCACCGTGATCCGGTCGCGGGGGAGACCGATCTCGTCACTGATGTGCTGAGCGAGTGCCGAGGCGATCACGCCGTTGTCCACGACGACCGCGCGCTCGCCCCACTGCATCTGGTGCTTGGACAGTCGACCCGGGGTCACTGCCAGCACGACGAAGGCCAGCCCGACGATCGCGATGACCGCGCCGCCGAGGACGACCAGAGCCGGTGGCTGCGCGGTCGGGAGTCCGACGACCCACGCGAGAGCCTGTGCGGGGCCGAGGAGCAGTGCCGGCTGCGACAGCAGGTGCAGCACGATCTCGGTGCCGATGTAGACCAGCGCGAGGATCAGCAGGATGAGGGCCACGAACATGGCGACGGTGCGCGGCGAGTGCGTCTCACGACGTACGACGCGGCGAAGGGCCGGACTGCTCATTTCACCCTCCTTCTGGGTGGCACCGTGGCTCCGGTGATGGTGATGTTGATGCGGGTGACCCTGCGGCCGACGATGCCGGAGATCGTGCTCTGGAGCTCGGCCTGCAGGTTGGCCACACGCTCGAGGACGGGGACGGATGCCGCGATGGCGGCGGCGTCGTCCAGATCGGGGATCGGGAGCGGAGTCGCGAGGCGGAGTGCGATTCCTCCGCCGTACTCGGATACCTCGACCGAGATGTCGCTGCGGTCCACGCCCATCGTGCGAGCGGACGCCTCTTCGGCGACCTTGCGCACAGCCCTCTCCTTCACGTCGATGCGGCCCGGGTAGGCGGTCTCCCCGGCGGCGACCCCCGAGGGGCCGCCGCCGGCGGATCCGATCTGGTCGACACGCATTACGACGTGCGCCGACCCGAGAACGCGTTCGCAAGACCGCGGACGTCGAGCTTGCCCGACGCCACCCGGCCCACGAGCGCACCGATGCCCATGAACAGGGCGACCAGCAGGAAGCCCCAGAACCCGAACAGCAGCGCGGCGAGCGCGAGGAGGGCGCCGATCAGGGCGCCGGCGATGGTCGGGCTCATGAGACGCGCGACTCGTCGTTGGCGCTGTCGTCGCCGGGCAGGTGCACGTCGTTGACCTCGACGTTGACCTCGACGACCTCCAGGCCCACCAGGCGCGTGATGGCGCCGGCGACGGCGGCGCGCACGTTCGACGCGACCTCCTGGATGGCGGCCGGGTACTCGACGACGATCGTGAGATCGGCGGCGGCCTGCGTCTCGCCCACCTCGACCTTGACGCCCTGCGTGAGGTCGGTCGCGTTGATGACGTCGCGGATCGCGCCGAGCGCGCGCGCGCCGCCACCGCCGAGGGCGTAGACACCCGGGACCTCACGGGCGGCGATCCCGGCGACCTTGGCCACGACGCCGTCGGCGATCGTGGTGCGGCCGGCGGCGTTCGCGTCCGCGGGGATGCGGGTCGAGGCGAAGCTGCGGTCCACGCGCGCCGCGGGCAGACCCTTCTCGGCGGGGGTGGTGACCTTCTCGGTGTTCTGGTTCTCGGAAGCCATTTTCGTTTCCTTATCTCGTTCGATGGACCGGAGGCAACCACCTGCGTGGCCGCATCCGGAAGCGTTACGTTCGCTTTACAGATAAGAGGCACGTGCGCACGAAAACGTCACAAAAAAGTTTCGGGGGAATCTTGGTGGCCGGTGGAGGAACGTGGGAAACCGCGTCTTTGGGCGAGATCTCCGACCAGATCCTGGTCGAGCGGGCGGTGGATCAGGATGCCGATGCCTTCGGCGAGCTCGTGCGGAGGCACTCGCCCCTCATGCGCGCCTACGTCTCGCGGATCGTCGGGTCGCTCTCGGCGGCGGACGACGTGGTGCAGGACGCGTTCCTGGTGGCGTGGAACCAGCTCCCCACCTTGCGCGACGGCTCGGCTGTGAGAGCCTGGTTGATGAGGATCGCCAGCCGAGAGGCGCTCCTGCAGGTGAAGAGAAGGCCCTCGGAGGCCGCGCTGGAAGGTTTCGACGTCGCGGTTTCGGCCGATACGCAGCCCGAATCGCGAGCAGTGCGCAACGCCCAGCTGCACGCGCTGTCGCTCGCACTGGATGAGCTGCCGGAAGGGCAGCGGCGGTGTTGGCTGCTCCGGGAAGTGGCGGACATGAGCTACCACGAGATCGCGGCAGAACTCGATCTCCCGGTCAGCACCGTCCGCGGAAACCTGGCGCGAGCCAGAACGAGCATCATGATCCGAATGGAGGAATGGCGATGAGCGATTTCGACGCCCCGGTCCTCGACTGCGGCAAGACGCTCGAAGAGCTCAGTGACTACCTCGATCGCGGGCGGGTCCCGCGCGATCCGTCGATCGAGGAATGCCCCTCGTGCCTGAACGCCCTCGATGCCCTGACCCGCGTCGGTGTCCTGTCGCGCGACCTCATCAGCGAAGACGCCGCCCAGCTGCCCGCGCCGCCCGAGAGCTGGTTCGCCGCGATCATGGACACCGTGCGCACCGAGCTGCGCGCCGGCCGCGAGTTCCCGATCCGGCATCCCGACCCCCGGGTGCACATCACGGTGACCGAGGGGGCGGTGCGTTCGCTGCTGCGCGCGACGGGCGACACGATCGACGGACTGTACGTCGGCCGCACCGAGATCATCGGCGATGCCGAGGAGCCCGGAGCGCCGGTGGAGATCCGCCTCAGCGCGAGCGTCGCGTGGGGGATGCCGATGCAGGAACTCTCCGCGACGTTGCAGGAACTCGTCCGCCGGGTCCTCGCCCAGCACACCGACCTGAACGTCACTGCCGTCAACGTCACCGTGGAGGACATCCACGGCGTCGAAAGCCTGAAGGACCGAGGATGAGCACGATCGACCCCATTCCCGCCCCGGGTGAGGATTTCACGGACGATGCGGCCGTGCTCGCGGTCGACGGCGTCGCCGGCCTCTTCCCCGCGCAGAGCACGCTGGGCCTCGTCTCCGGCAGAGTCGTCGCCGCGGTGACCGGCACGTCCGTGGCGACGCCGAGCGTATCCGTGCGTCCCGAGTCCGGCGGCACGTCCGTGACGGCGCGCATCGCCGCCTCGGCTCAGGACTCCGCGCGCGACGTGGCGGGCCGGGTCGCCGACGCGCTGCTCGCACGGCACCCCGAGGAGGACACGCTCGTCCGCATCCAGGTCGCGCGCATCCAGTAGTCGAGGAGCCGGCGGCGTAGCCTGGAGCGTGTGAGCGCATACGTCTCGGCGTTCGAGCTGTTCTCCATCGGAGTAGGACCCTCGAGCTCCCACACGGTCGGCCCCATGCGGGCGGCCCACGATTTCGCGACCCGTCTGCGCGAGGAGCGACTGCTCGATCGCGTCTCACGGGTGACCTGCACCCTGTACGGGTCGCTCGGCGCGACCGGCATCGGACACGGCACCCCCGACGCGGTCGTCGCAGGCCTGCGCGGGCTCTCGCCCGAGACCGTCGAGCCCGCAGAGGTCCGCGCGGCGTGGACCGACTGGACGGCGGGCGAATCGCTCCTGTTGGCCGGCACGCACGCGGTGCCGTTCGAGAAGACCGACATCGCGTTCGCCCCGCGCACCCGCCTGCCCGGGCATCCCAACGCGATGACGCTCGAGGCCTGGGGGGCGGATGCCGCACCCCTGGCGGCGGACACCTACTACTCCGTCGGAGGCGGGTTCATCCGGCGCGAGGGCGAGCCGCCGCGCGTCGCCGCGCACGCGTATCCGCTCGCGTTCGACAGTGCGGAAGCGCTCATCGCGCTGTGCGACGAGCGCGGCATCACGATCGCCGAAGCCGCACGCATGAACGAGGAGGCGCTGCGGTCGGACGAGGAGATCGCCGACGGCCTCGACCGCATCTGGGACACCATGGCCGCGTGCGTGGAGGCGGGCCTGCACTCGGACGGCGTGCTTCCCGGGATGCTGCGCGTCAAACGCCGTGCGGGCGCGATCCGTGCGCAGCTCGAGGACGCGGAGGCCGGCGGCCACCGCGAGCTCCCGGGCGAGTGGCTGGGCGCGTTCGCGCTCGCCGTGAACGAGGAGAACGCTGCCGGCGGACGGGTCGTCACCGCTCCCACGAACGGAGCGGCCGGCATCCTCCCCGCCGTCGCGATGTACTGGTGGCGCTTCCTCGCCGACTCCGGGCTCGGCGTCGGCAACGCGGTGACGCCGCACGGCGAGCTCGTCGGAAGCGCCCTCCTCGGCTTCGCCGCCCGACAGCAGCTCGGGCCGGTGGTTCCCGACGTCGTGGACGAAGAGCTCGTCGCCGAGGCGAACCGCCGGCGCGGCATCCGTCGGTTCCTCCTCACGGCGACCGCGCTGGGGTCGCTGTTCAAGGCGAACGCGTCGATCTCGGGCGCCGAGGGCGGGTGTCAGGCCGAGGTCGGGTCGGCGTGCGCGATGGCGGCGGGCGGGCTCACCGCGGTGATGGGCGGCACGAACCGGCAGATCGAGAACGCCGCCGAGATCGCGATGGAGCATCACCTCGGACTCACGTGCGATCCGGTCGGCGGACTCGTGCAGATCCCGTGCATCGAGCGCAACGCGATCGCCGCGTCGACGGCCGTGACCGCCGCCCGCCTCGCGCTGCGCGGCGACGGCAGTCACTACGTCTCGCTCGACGCCGTCGTCGAGACGATGCGTCAGACCGGGATCGACATGTCCACGAAGTACAAGGAGACCAGCGAGGGCGGCCTCGCGGTGAACGTCATCGAGTGCTGAGCGCCAGGCGTTCGGTCGGCCTGATGCGTCGCATCCATCGGGCGATCGCCTCGGATGGTGTCCACCGAGTTCGCGGGGCAGGGCGCAGGTGGACGCATTGTGCGTTGACGTCGGCGCCGTGTCGACGGATGCCGTCCACCGAGTCAACGTGCAATGCGCGGCTCCGGTCCGGGGTGCCATCCCGCGCGCACGAGCGCGGCGCGGATCCTCGCGACGGCCGGCTCCGGGGTCGGGTAGACATGCCGGCCGGTGAACCGCAGAACGTTCCAGCCGAGCTCGACGCAGCGGGCGTGCTTCTCGATGTCGCGGTCCCACTGTGCACGACTCACACGGTGGTGGTCTCCTTCGAACTCGATCAGGATCATCCATCGGGGATACGCGAGTTCGGTGAAGCCGATCATCGCACCGCTCGGATCGAGGACGTCGAAGTCGAGCGCCGGTTCGGGTAACCCCGCTCGGGTCGCAGCGAGACGGAGCTGCGTCTCCGGCGGTGACATGCTCCCGGCCCGGATGTGGGGAAGCGCCTGGCGGAGCTTCTCCACCCCGGTTCTCCTGCCCGCGGTCGCCGCCGCGGCAAGCTGATCGAGTGTCGCCAGACCCGAACCGGGCGCGCCCTTGATCGCGTTCCTGCCGCGGGGCTGGTGCACGATCGCATCGCCGACGATGATCAGCTCGTCCACGGTCAGCTCCTCCGCGAGCTGGGCCCAGGTGGTGGCCGGACTCGTGACGCGCCGTCCGCCGACCTCGCGCACAGAGAGCAGCTCCCCGGCGAGCCGGTGTGTCCGGACGCCGGAGACGCGTGGGCCGCGCCGTGGAAGGCGGACGCCCACATCGATCGGCCGCTCACCCCGCGTGCCGGTCGGACTCGATCGGGATTCCATGCGGAGCACGCGCAACGGCAGCGGCAGGCCCCAGATCGCGGCGGCGGTGACGTGGCAGAAGAACGCCTCTTCGGACATCACCGTGCCGTACGCGTGCGCTGTCGATACCAGCCGGGCAGTCGCGACCCGTGCGCACGCTGCCGTCGGAGAGTCGTCGTGATCCTGCGGAACCTCGTCCGGCTTTCGCAGACGTCGCACTCCGCTGAAGGGCGACTCCAGGTCTCGCGCGCGGAGGCGCGCGCCGGTCACGCCGGCCTCGCGCGCGGCGCGCACCGAGAATGTGTCGCCGAGCGGTGGGGGAAGCGGTGACGGGCGGCGCGGCATCCCCTCACCCTTCCCCTGGGCCGGCCCCGTCGGGGCGAGCCGGACGAAGCGGTGCAGAAACCGCAGCGGCACGGGAGTTGGGGAGGAATGGCCCGGAGTTCGGTGGACGCCATGCGCTGCGCACTCGCGACCGAAGGGGCGAATTCCGCCCACCGAAGCCGGAGTGCGGCCGCTCGGTGGACCTGATCTGCGGTCCGTGAAGCGCGGATGCCGCGCATCGTGTCCAGCGAAGGGCCAGCCCCCGGACCTCAGCCGCCGGCGCGCCGCCCCCGTCGTACGCGGGCGACGGTCTCGGCCGCTGCGGTGAGTGCGAGTACCGCGGCGACGGCGAGGGACTCGCCGAGGGCGTCGAGGACGAGGGCGGCCGGGATGAGCAGCAGGATGCCGACCAGGCCCGCGATCTGCGCACGGACCCATCGATGCTCGAGCACCCGGCGGAACAGGAGTGTCCCCACGAGGAACAGGAGAGGTCCGCCGAGGGTGACCACGGTCGCGGGCACATCGTGCTCGTGCGGGTGGCCGAGGGCCTCTTTGTCGCCGACGCTCAGCAGGACGATCCCCGCCACGATCGCGAGGTGGATCCAGGTGTAGGCCGTCCGCACGAGACGACCGGGCGCGGGCGACGCGTCGATCGCCTCCGCGCCGATGCGCTCGCCGTGATCGAAATAGATCCACCACGCGGATGCCGCCGCGACGAATGCCGCGATCATCGCGGCGATGCTCTCGGGCGAGGACTCCGTGGCGACGAACGCGAAGCCGGTGACCAGGAGCCCCTCGCCGAGCGCGATCAGCACGAACAGGGCGGTGCGCTCCGCGATGTGCGGACCCGAGACGTCCCACGCGGCCAGATCCACGCGCCCGCGGCCGGGCACCGGGTACCCCAGCATCGTCCCGACCAGCTCGACGCCGAGCGCTGCGGCCCAGAGCGGCAGCTGCAGCGACAGGGGAGCCAGCGCGCCGCCGATCCACAGCACGGCACCCGCCGAGAGCCAGACGAGGATGCGCGTGAAGTCCTGCGAAACCGCCGCGCCGTGCCGCCGCGTCGCCCAGACCATGAACGCGGTCCGGCCGAGCTGGAGCACGACGTAGGCGACCGCGAACGTCCACGCCCGATCGCCGAAGGCCTCCGCGATCGCGACGCTCATCACGAACGAGACGAACGCGAGGGCGACCACCGCGCCGCGCACCGGGAGCTTGACCGGATCGAGCCAGTTCGTCACCCACGTCGTCGAGACCCATGTCCACCACAGCGCGCACACCATGATCACGCCCTCGAGGGCGCCGAGCGGGGTCTGGTTCTCGTAGAGGTAGGCGGAGAGCTGCGTCAGCGCGAAGACGAAGACGAGGTCGAAGAACAGCTCGACGTACGTCACGCGGTCGGCCCGCGACGAGTCGGCCGGCCGCAGCACATCGCGCCGCATCCCGAAGGTCATGCCTCATCCTGGCACCGTCCGGGGCCGTGGACGCGGATGCCGCCGCCGGTCGCTGCGGCACCCGGTCTAGGCTGACCGCATGCCCGAGTTCGTGGTGCCGACCCCCCGGCGTCGCGGTCGCCCGAAGGGCGGCGAGTCGGACGCACCGGACCGCATCGTCTCAGCCGCGGTCGATGAGTTCGGAGAGCTGGGCTACGACGGTGCGACCATGCGCGGCATCGCGGCGCGAGCCGGCGTGGACGCCGCGCTCGTCCATCATTACTTCGGCACGAAGGCGGATCTCTTCACGCAGGTGGTCGGTGCGCCGATGCGTCCCGACCTGGACATCCCGCAGCTTCTGGACGGGCCCGACGACGAGCTCGGCGAGCGGATCGTCCGGTACGTCCTCGAGGCGTGGGAGCACCCCGATGTGCGCACGCGCGGCATCACGCTGCTGCGCGCCGGGATCGGCAACCGCCTCACGACCCCGTTGCTGGCCGGGTTTCTGCGACGCGAACTGATCGGGCGCATCGCAGGCCGGCTCCAGGTCCCCGATGCCGCCCTCCGCGCCTCCCTCGTGGCCAGCCAGATCGCCGGGCTGCTCATCGCCCGTCACGTGCTGCAGCTGCCGGCCCTCGCCTCGGCCGACGTCGACGAGATCGTCCGGCGTGTCGGCCCCGCAGTCCAGGCTTATCTCACCAGCTGACGCCCCTGACGGCGTGACGCGCAACCGAACGGAGGAAGTATGTCCTTTCAGGCATACCTCGACAACATCGAAGGCAAGACCGGGCTCACGCCGCGGGAGTTCGTCGCCCTCGCGGACGCCCGAGGCTTCGGACCCGGAACGAAGGCCGGCGAGATCATCGCGTGGCTCGCGGAGGACTACGGTCTTGGTCGCGGCCATGCCATGGCACTCGTGCACGTGATCACCAAGGGCGATCGGATCGACGCGAAGCACGTGGGCTCCGGCGGCACGCACAGCGACGCGACGGACACACTCTGGCTCGACGGCAAGGCGACCAACCCCGCCGGCTGACGCGCGCGGGTCTTGACGCGCCGCACAAGCGGCGCGATATTCATCGCATGATGAATATCGAGGATGCCGCGCTGTCGGCGTCGGCTGATGTGGCGGTGAGCGTTCGCGGGCTGCGCGTGACGCGGGGCCGTACGGTCGTGTTCGACGGCCTCGATCTCGCGATTCCCCGAGGCCGCATCACCGGCTTCCTCGGTCCGTCGGGATGCGGCAAGACCACGCTGATCCGATCGATCGTCGGGGTGCAGAGAATCGCCGGGGGAGACGTCGAGGTTCTCGCAGAGCCGGCCGGCTCCGCGCTGCAGCGGCACCGTGTGGCTTACGACACCCAGGCGGCGTCGGTGTACGACGACCTCACGGTCCGTCAGAACCTGACATATTTCGCCCGTCTCATCGGAGCGCCCCGCAGCGACATCGCGCGCGTCATCACCGAGGTGGGCCTCGCGGATCAGGCGGATCAGACGGTCACCTCCCTCAGCGGTGGGCAGAAGAGCCGGGTGTCCCTCGCGGTGGCGATGCTCGGCTCGCCTGCGCTGATCGTGCTCGATGAGCCGACGGTGGGGCTGGATCCGGTCCTGCGCGCCGAGCTGTGGGCGATCTTCCGCTCGCTCGCCGACCGTGGCGCGACGCTCATCGTGAGCAGTCACGTCATGGACGAAGCCGTCCGCTGCGATCGCCTGATCCTGTTGCGGGCCGGTCGCGTCATCGCCGACACCACGCCGGAGTCCCTGCTGGCCGACACGGGCACCTCCGACCCGGACGCGGCCTTCCTCGCGCTCATCGCCCGCGCGGACGACGGCGATCGGCATCCACCCAGCCGGCGTTCGCGCCGGAGCGGAGGGCGGTTGTGAACGCCGCACGCACGCTCTCCACGGCGGGCCGCGTGCTCCGTCAGCTCAGCCACGACCCGCGGTCGATCGCGCTCATGCTCGTGGCGCCGAGCTTGCTGGTGGGACTCTTCGCGTGGCTCTTCAGTGAGCAGGCCGGAGTGTTCGATCAGTTCGGCGGGGCGATCCTCGCGCTCTTCCCCTTCATCGTGATGTTCCTCATCACCTCGATCACGACCCTGCGCGAGCGCCGGTCGGGAACGCTGGAGCGGCTCATGACGACACCGCTCGGAAAGGCCGACTTCATCGTCGGGTATGCGCTGGCGTTCGGTCTGGCAGCGACCGTCCAGGCGGTGATCACCGTCGCCTTCGCCGTCCTCGCGTGCGGTTTGGACGTGCAGGGGCCGGTCTGGCAGCTCGGACTGGTCGCGGTCGTCGACGCGGTGCTCGGGTCCGCCCTCGGCCTTCTCGCGAGCGCGTTCGCGCACACGGAGTTCCAGGCCGTGCAGTTCATGCCTCTGCTCGTGTTCCCGCAGATCCTGCTCGGCGGGCTGTTCATGCCGCGGGACGAGATGCCCGCCGCGCTGTACGCGATCTCGGACTGGCTTCCGCTGAGCTACGCCATCGACGCGGTCAATGCCGTCACGGCGGGCGACGAAGGTGCGGATCTGATCCGACCCATCCTGATCGTGGCGGCGTTCGCGGTCGGGTCGCTCGTCGTGGCGGCGCTCACTCTGCGGCGGCGAACCGACTGACCTCAGCAGCCCGCGGGTCGGGAGCGCAGCTTCGCGGTGAGATCGCGCAGCTGCGCGAGCTCTTCGTCGCTCAGCAGCGACATCCGGTCGGCGATCGAGCGACCGTGCGCGGAGGCGACGCGGCGGAAGGCGCCTGCGCCTTCCGCGGTGGCGCGGACGAGTGCGCCGCGGCCGTCCTCCGGGTCTGCGCACTTCGTCACGAGTCCGCGCGCGGCCATCCGGTCCACGAGGCGGGAGACGCTCGGCTGGCTGATCAGCATGTTGGCCGTCACGTCGCGCAGGCGCGCGGTCATCCCGTCGCCGCGCGTCACGGTGAGCAGCACGTCGTACTCGGCCTGCGACAGACCCGTGTCGTCGAAGTCGCACGCGATCTCGGTGAACACCTCGTGCTGCGCGCGGAACAGGCTCTCCCAGGCATCGATCGCCAGTCGCCGGTCGCTCATGGCACCACTGTAAGACAAGCGGCCCGTTCTAGGCTGGCCCTCATGGGGCAGAAGATGTGGCGCGCACTGGTCGCGCTGGTCGCGCTGGCGGTTCTGCCGATCGCGGTGCTCACCGCCTGCTCGGTCGATTTCGGCGACGACGGGAGCACCGCGGTCTCCACGAACGTGAACGACTTCTCGTTCGACAGCCTGGACGTGCAGTACACGCTCGGTCGGGCCGACGACGGCACGAGCACCCTGCGCGTCGAGGAGACCTTCGTGGCCCGCTTCCCGGACTACGACCAGAACAGGGGCATGCGGCGCAGCATCCCCGATTCGTATCTCGACGCTCCGCTGAACCCGCGCCTCATCTCGATCACCGACGGGGAGGGCAACCCGCGCGAGTCCGAGACCGCGTCCGAGGACGGCGTCTTCTCCATGACATCCCGGGCCGACGACTACGTCCGCGGCGTGCAGACGTACGTCTTCACCTACGAGCTCGAGAACGTCGCGCGGTACTTCTCCGACACCGGTGTGGACGAGTTCTACTGGGACGTCAACGGCACCGAGTGGCAGCAGGACTTCGGGCGGGTGACGGTGCGGCTGATCGTCCCCCCGGATCTGGCGGACTCCCTCGCAGGAGGGCAGGCCTGCTACCTCGGCTTCCAGGGGTCGGGGGACACGTGCGGACTGTCCTCGGATGCCGCCCCCGACGGCGCGGTGACGTTCGAGGCGACCGCCGCGCCGGTGCCGGCGTATCAGACCATGACGATCTCCGTCGCTTTCGCGCAGGGCACGTTCGCGCCGTTCGACGACTCCTACCTCGCCTCGCCGTGGGGCTGGGTGAATGGCCTCGCGGCGCTCGCGGCGCTCGCCGCGCTCGTCTTCGCGATCGTGACGCGCGTCCGACGCCTGAGCGACGAGCCCGGACGGCCGACGATCATCGCGGAGTACACGCCGCCTCCCGGCATGGACGCGCTGGAGAGCGCGGTGCTGCTCGGCAAGACGTCGAAGGCGATCCCGGCCGAGGTCCTCGAGCAGGCGGTGGTGGGCAGCATCCGGATCGTCGAGGGGGAGCGGAAGCTGTTCGGCGGCGTCAAGCTCAAGGCGCAGCTCGTCGACCCGTCGCGTGCGGACGGCGACGGCCGGGCGCTGCTGGCGGGGCTCTTCCCCTTCATGGAGCCCGGCGCCGAATACGAGTTCGGCAGCACCGACACGCGGCTGTCGGCGGCGGCGCAGCGGATCCTGAAGGCAGCGACCGGCGAGCTCACCCGCCGAGGCCTGCGCAAGAAGATCCCCGGTGGTGTGCGGGCGTGGCCCGTCCTCGCGATGGTCGCGACGGGTGCGGCGGTCGTGTTCAGCGCGTTCCTCGCCCTCGACGCCTCGGTGTTCCCGCTCATCCCGATCCTGACCATGATCGGCGCTTTCCTCGCGTTCTTCGTCGTGATCGTCCTCGTCTCCCGCAATCCCCTCTCCGCGAAGGGGGCGGAGGTGCGCGATCACCTGCGCGGGCTCGAGGAGTTCATCGAATGGGCGGAGGCGGATCGCATCCGCATGCTGCAATCGCCTCAGGGTGCAGAGCGCGTGCGCGTCGATCCGTCGGATCCGGCCGGGATGCTGAAGTTGTACGAGGCCCTGCTGCCGTACGCCGTCGTGTTCGGGCAGGAGAAACAGTGGGCCGAGCGCCTCGCGGTGCTCTACGGGCCGGAGAGCTCGCCGACCTGGTACGCCGGGAGCCACGGCTTCAGCGCCGCGTCCTTCTCGTCGGGAATCGGCTCGCTCTCGGCCAGTTCGGCCTCATCGTCGTCCACGTCGGGCGGTTCGAGCGGGGGCGGCTCGGCCGGCGGCGGCGGGGGCGGCGGGGGCGGCGGCGGCGTCTGAGCGCGCACACCGGGCAAGAGTAAGGGCCGGTCGGAGAGGCTCCCGACCGGCCCTTGTCCCTTGCACCAAGAGTGTCCTGCAATCACATGCGGTCGTTGCCACAGCAAACAACTTCCGTGCACTCACTCTATAACGGTGAGGTAACGAAGGGAAGAGCTCGCCGTTATCTTTTCGTGATTGCGTCGCGGGACGCCTCAGCGCGCGGGAGAGCGTGCCGATCACTCCGGTCGGACGCATGGTGAAGGGCCGGTCGGAGAACCCGACCGGCCCTTGTCCCTTGCACCAAGAGTGTCCTGCAATCACATGCGGTCGTTGCCACAGCAAACAACTTCCGTGCTTGCACTCTATAACGGGGAGGTAACGAAAGGGAAGGGCGTCTCGTTATCTTTTCGTGATTGTTTTGAATGGGGTCATCGGACGCCGACTCGAGAAGTCCGCGCGGTCGAAGTCGGACAATCCGGCGCCGCCGCGTCGCCGAACAACTGATGCAGGTCCTCGCTACAGCGTGCCTGCTCGCAGACGGAAGGACACCATGGCCATCGCGACGGCACTTCGACGCTTCGAGCTGGACACCCGCCCGATCCATCCGGATACCCGCAGGGCGCTGGACCGGCGCTGGGCGGAGTTGCCCGAGCACGTGAAGACACCGAACCAGCTTCTGGGTCGGTGCGCGGTCGGCTGCGAGGGGACCCACGGGGTCTTCCCGAAGTGCAACCTCACGTGTTCGCCCTGCTATCACTCCGCCGATGCGAACAAAGTGCGCATCGACGGAGACCACACCGTCGACAACGTCGCCCGCCAGATGGACTTCCTCCGCCAGGTGCGCGGCCCGCGCGCCCATGCGCAGCTCATCGGCGGAGAGGTGAGCCTGCTCTCCGCCGAGGACCACGCCCAGGCGCTGCTGGCGATGCGCGCGGTCGGTCGCGAGCCGATGTCGATGACGCACGGCGATTTCGACTACGAGTACCTCCTCGACCTCGTCCTGGATGCCGACGGCAAGCCGCGCTTCGAGAAGGTGTCCTTCGCTGCGCACTTCGACTCGCTCATGCGCGGCCGCCGGGGTGCCGTGCGTCCCCGCAGCGAAGCCGAGCTCAACCCGTTCCGCGAGAAGTTCGCGCAGATGTTCGTCGATCTCAAGCGCGATCACGGGGTGAACCGCTACCTCGCCCACAACATGACCGTCACCCCCTCGAACGTCGACGAGGTCGAGCAGGTCACCCGCGACGTGCTCGAGATGCCCTTCGACATGATGTCGTTCCAGCCGGCGGCCTTCATCGGCGACGACCGGCGCTGGCGCGAAGACTTCGGCGAGGTCACGATCGACGCCGTCTGGGAGCGCATCGAGAAGGGCGCGGGGCAGAAGCTGCCGTGGCAGGCCACGCAGTTCGGCGATCCCCGCTGCAACCGTTCGACCGTGGGCATGCGCGTCGGAGGCACGTTCGCACCGCTCCTGGACCCGGAGGACCCGAAGGACATCGCCGCGCGCGACCGATTCCTCGATCACTTCGGCGGCATGATCTTCGGCGACGTCCCCAAGGGCGTCCTGACGGTGAAGGTCATCCGGGCGATCGCCGCGCACCCGGGTGACATCGCGCCGCTCATCGGCCTCGCCCGGCGCGTGCTGCGCCGCGGTGGCGGCGTCCGTCGCGTCCTGCGTGCCGCCCGCCGGGGCAAGCTGTCGTTCAAGACGTTCGTCGTGCACAACTTCATGGATGCCGAGCAGGTCGCGCCGGCCTGGAAGCTCATGGAGCAGGGCATCGTCGCGGACGACCCGCTGCTGAAGGAGACGCAGGAGCGGCTCGGATCCTGCATGTACGCGATGTCGCACCCGGAGGACGGCAGGCTCGTGCCGGCGTGCGTCCAGCACTCGGTGCTCGACCCGATCGAGAACATCGAGCTGCGCAGGATCCTCCCGCTGCCCACGACGCGCGACGGGATCGCGCCGCAGGTCGTGGCGCGTCCGGCCGGGCTCACCGCCGTCCGATCGACGGGGCAGCCGGCTTCCTGACCGGTGCAGGGCGCGCCGCCGGGCTGTTCGGCCCGTCGGCGTCGTCAGGCGGCGACGACGTGCAGGGCGGCGTGGGGCAGATCGAGTCCGATCGCATCCCCCGGGATCGGCGGCGCCGTGCCCGGCGCCTCCGCGTGCAGGACGGTGCCGTCGGGGGTCCGCACGGTGACGTCGGTGCGAGCGCCCGCTCGGCGGACGTCGGTCACCATGGCCTCGATCCGCGATGCCGTCGCAGGGACGGGCGTGTCGGGCTCGGCGAGGAGGACGTCCTCCTGGCGGACCAGCAGCACGGCGTCGCCCTCGACGGCCGTCTGGCGCACGGGGAACCGGCCGAGCACGCTCACGTGGCGGTCGCCGACCACGCGGCCCGGGATCTCATTGCGCCCGCCCATCAGGCGGGCCACCTGCAGCGTCCGCGGGCGGCGGTAGGCGTCGGCGACGCTGCCCTCGTGCAGCAGCGCTCCGTCCTCCACCACGGCGATGCGGTCCGCGACCCGTGCGGCCTCGTCGCGGTCGTGCGTCACGAGCACGATCGTCGGTGAGACCGCTCGCCGAATCGTCGCGAGCAGATCGTGCATGTCGGTCCGGAGTGCGGGATCGAGCGCGCTGAACGGCTCGTCCAGGAGCAGGACCGCCGGCTCCGCGGCGAGCGCACGAGCGATCGCCACCCGTTGCTCCTGACCTCCCGAGAGCTCGCCGACCCGTCGATCGCCGTATCCCGCGAGCTGCACCATCGCGAGGTACTCCTCGGCCCGCGTGCGAGCCGCGGTCCTGGACATCCCGGCGACCCGGTCGGCGAAGGCGATGTTGTCGCGCACTGTCAGGTGCGGAAACAGCAGCGATCGCTGGAAGACCATTCCGACCCCGCGGCGCTCGGCGACGATCGGGCCCACGTCCCTTCCGCCGATGCGGACGGTGCCGGCATCCGGCGTCTCGAGGCCGGCGATCACTCGCAGCAGGGTGCTCTTGCCCGACCCGCTGGGGCCGAGGACCGCGGTGCACGTGCGCGCGGCGACCGTGAGCGAGAGCGCGTCCAGAGCGGCCGACCGCGCGCCGGGGAACCGCTTGGAGAGGTGATCGAGGACGAGGTCGGCACTCATGCGGGAACCTTTTCTTTCGGGGGCGTCGCGGATGCCGGCGTTCGGGTCGCCACGACGCCCGGTGTGCGCGGTCGGGCGCCGCCGGCCGTGGTCGACCGGCCGGCTCGTCCAGACCGGCCGACGGACAGCGTCGCGATCAGCAGGAGGAAGGGCGGGACGACGGCGGCGAGGGACATCACGGCGACCGCGGCGTCGTTGCCGAGACCGGCCGCCGCGCCCGCGACGACCAGGGGCAGGGTCACCAGCTCGCCGCCTCCGATGATGACGGTCACGATGTAGTCGCTCCACGCGACCAGGAACGCGAGGAAGGCCGCTCGTCCCAGCGCGGGGGCGATCATCGGAAGATGGACGCGCCGCAGCACCTGCAGGCGGCTTGCGCCGAGGAGTCGCGCCTCGTCCTCGTAGGCGCGGTCGTACGCACCGTAGGCCGTGCGCATCACGAATGCGGTGTAGGGGATCGCCAGAACGACCAGCACCAGCACGACGCCGAGCACCGATGGCACGAACGCCCGCAGCAGCAGGACGTTGACGCCGAGCACCGCGGCGAACGGGGGGAGCGCGATGGGGGCGAGCAGCAGTGCCGACACGGTGCGCGGGAAGGGCACGGCGCCGAACGTGAGCGCGCGCGCTGCCAGTGCGCCGAGCGGGGTCGCTATCGCGGCGACCGCGAGTCCGAGAGCGATGGAGCGCACGAACGCCGGCCAGGCCCCGAAACCGGTCGCCGCCTCGACCCCGCCGACACCCCACGCGGTCGGAAGCGGCGACGGATACGACCATGCATCGGCGAACGACCACAGCACGAGGGGGAGCAGCGGGAGGGCGAACCAGACGATCAGGACGGCGGAGACGAGGATGCGGCCCGCCCTGCCGGCACCGCGCGAGACCGTGAGGGCGCTGCCCGTCGGACGCGTCATCTCCACGCCGCCGTTCGACGCAGCGCCGCGAACGTGAGTGCGACGGTCGCGAGGGCGATCACCGACGTCACGATCGCGACCGCCGCCGCCTCGGGCCGTGAATCCAGCGACACGCCCTGGAACAGGCGCACCGCCAAGACGGGAAGCGGCTCGGGATACGTGCGTCCGAGCAGCCAGGCGACTTCGTAGGAGCCGAGGGCGTAGACGAACCCGATCGCGCCGGCGATGATGATCGACGGCAGCGTGAGCGGCAGAAGCACATGCCGGAAGCGCTTCCACCTGCCCGCGCCGAGGAGCGCGGCCGTCTCGTCGAACGCGGACACCCGGGTCGCGAGCGTGCCCGTCACCACGAGCGCGACGAACGCGGATTCCTTCCAGGCGAACTCCGCGATCACCGCCGCCCACCAGGGCCCCCCGACGAACGCCGGCCACGACTCCGGCGGGATGCCGAGCAGACGCGGCAGGACGCCGGCGTCGGCCAGGAGCAGTCCGATCGTCGCGGCGCCGATCAGGTGGGGGATCGTCACCGTGACCGCGCCCAGCCCCGCGACGATGCGACCTCCGAGTCGGCCGGAGACGATCACGATCGCCGCCGCGGTGCCGACGGTCACGGCGATGGCAGTCGATGTCGCGGCGATGCCCAGGGACACCCCGACCGCCGAGGCCAGATCGTCGGGATGTGCGGTGAATGCGCCGATACCCGGCCGCGCCGGACCGATGATCGGCAACAGCCCGAAGGCTTGGGCCAGAGTCGCGCCGAGGCCGCCGAGGACCACGATCGCGGTCACCGTCACGGCGGGAAGGACCATCAGGGCACCCCGCCGCCGCGCGGCGCCGGTCCCGGCGCGGCGCGGGACGGGAGCGAAGCTCATCGGCTCAGCACGTTCGTGCGCCAGCCCTCATCCAGTGCGGGCACCCATTCGGCGGACAGCTCGCCGTGCGCGTTCCGCGAGAGGACGTCGAACGGCGGCACGACGGGCGACTGCGGCAGTGCGTCGAACAGTGATCGGTCTGCGGCATCCAGCCCGTCGATGTCCAGGACGGTGAACTGTCCCCAGACGTCGGGCTTCGCCTTCGCGACCTGCTGTTCGACCGACAGTGCGACGTTCGCGACGACCATGGCGCCGGCTGAGGCGTCGGAGTTGACCGGCAGGCCGAGGAAGCTGGCGTTGCCCACGGTGCCGTCCTCCAGGGGCAGCACGGTGGTCCCGGCAGGATAGGTCCCGTCGGCGACGAGATCGGTGAGGGTCGCGGGCCCGTAGGTCATCGTCATGTCGACCTGGCCGTCGGCGAACAGCTGCCCGAGCTCGGCCTCGTTCGCGGGATAGGTGTCGCCGCCGCGCCACAGACTCGGGGCGAGGCCGGTCAGCCGGTCGTAGAGCGCGGGGCTGAGCTCGTCGAACGCGGCCTGTGAGAACGCGGCCGGAACCTCGTCGGCGCCGCCGGACACGCTGGCGAGCACCTCGCGGACGAAGACGGAGCCGGTGAAGTCCGGCGGCGCCGGGTACGTGAAGCGGCCGGGGTTCGCCTCGGCCCAGTCCAGGACCTCGGCCATCGTGGTGGGCGGCTCGGCGACCGTGTCGGCGTTGTAGACCAGCGTGAACTGCGCCTTGTGCCACGGGGCCTCGCACCCGTCGACCGGCGTGCCGAAATCGGACTCCAGCAGCGGGTCCGCCGGGTCGGTGTTCGCCATTGACGGGAGGAGGTCGGTCCAGCCGCACAGCCACGCATCGGCCTCGCGTCCCGTGCGGAAGTTGTCGCCGTTGACCCAGATGAGATCCACGGTTCCGTCCGAGCGGCCCGCCTGCAGCTCGGTGAAGACCCGGTTCAGTGCGTCACGCGTGTCGGTCACCGGTACCCGCTCGAGGGTCACGCCGTACTCGGCCACCGCCGGAGCCAGGATGTCGTCGACGTACGCGTTGCCCTGGTCGTCTCCGCCGTACATCCACAGCTGCACGGTCTGGCCCTTCGCGTCGGCGAGGACCTGATCCCACTCGTCGTACGCGCCCGGCGCCGTTGCCGCGGGAGCGGCACAGCCCACGAGTGCGAGGAGGGGAAGGGCCGACGCCGCAGCGGCGAGGCGGACGGAACGGGGGTGGGCGCTTGTCACGCGGACTCCTCGGGGGCGGGCGGAGCCGGTCGGCACACGCTGGACTAGGGTATGGGAGATCGGAAGGGATGCTGTGGACGCTGGCGATCCGGGTGTTCATCCCGTCCGATCGAAGCGCTGGGCGGTCACCCGGCTGGCGCTTCTGCTGTTGTTCGTCGCCGTCGCCGCAACGGTTGGTTTCCTGCTCGCGCCGAGCGACATCGAGGCCATCCGAGCGGCCGCGGCGGACTGGGGGTGGGCCGGCGCGCTGCTCTTCCTCATCGGCTATGCGGCCCTGACTCTGACGCCCGTTCCGAAGAATCTGCTCGGCATCGCCGCGGGAGTCGTGTGGGGATTCTGGACCGCGCTCGTGCTCGTCTACGTGGGCGCGCTGATCGGGGCAGCCGCCTCGTTCGTGATCGGGAGGGCCCTCGGCCGGGAGGCGATAGAACGGCTCACCGGCGCGCGCGTCGCGCGGCTGGACGAGGCGATCGCCCACCGGGGTTTCGTCGCGGTGCTGGGTGCTCGGCTGATCCCGGTGATCCCCTTCACCCTGATCAATTACGGCGCGGGCCTGACCTCGGTCCGCCGACGCGACTACGCACTGGGCACCGCGATCGGCATCCTCCCCGGTTCCGCCGCGTACGTCGCGCTGGGCGCGTACGGCTTCGAGTTCGGACCCCCGTTCTGGATCGCGCTCGCCGTGCTCGGCGCGCTCGCGATCGGCGGAGTCGTCGGGGGCGCCGTGGTGCGCTCCCGCCGTCAGCGCGCGGTGACGGACTCAGGGGAGTCGGATGCTTGACCGGTCGCTGCGGAGCGTGCTGTCGCGTCCGCTCGAGGCGACGGCAGCAGCGATCGACCGCCCCTGGATCTCCCCGGACGGCCTCACGATCACCGGGCTCGTCCTCGGCGTCGGATCGGCGGTCGCCGCCGGATTCCAGCTGTGGTGGGTCGCCCTGGCGCTCTGGCTCGTCTCGCGGGTCGCCGACGGGCTGGACGGTACGCTCGCGCGCCGCCGGCGTCGACGTGTCACAGAGGATGCCGCACCGCCGCCGTCGCATGCCGGCGGGTTCCTGGACATCACCGCCGACTTCGTCGCGTACGGCGCGACCGTCGTCGGCGTCGCCTTCGGAGCGACCACCGGCTACGGCGCCCCGTGGTGGCCGTTCCTCCTCGTTCTTCTGGCGTACTACATCAACGGCACGGCGTTCCTGGCGTTCTCCTCGATCGCCGAGCGCTCCGGCCGGACGATCGACGACGGCAGATCGTTGTCCTTCCTCGGGCGCATCGCCGAGGGGACGGAGACGATCGTCGTGCACTCGCTGTGGTTGATCCTGCCGTTCTGGGCGTGGCAGATCGCCCTCATCTGGGCGGTGTTCGTCGCGGTGAGCGCGACGCAGCGGATCGTGGCGGGGTACCGCGCCCTGCGCTGACGCGCAGCTCAGGACGTGCGCGAGCGTCGGCGACGGTGCAGCCCCGCCAGGAGGCGGATGCCGCGGCGGAGCGCCCCCGACCGAAGCCCGCGCTGCGCCTCGGCCACCACGGCGTTCCACCCGGCGTCGGCGTACGTCGGGTACGCGTGCGTGGTCGTGGCGAGCCGCGTCGCGGTCAGGCCCGCGCGCATCGCGGTCGTGTATTCGGCGAGCGCTTCGCCCGCGCGCGGGCCGACGATGCTCGCTCCGCGGATCCGCCCGCGCCGATCGACGATGATCGTGGTCCGTCCGGCGGTGTCGCCCTCGGCAATCGCCCGATCCAGGTCCCGGTGCTCGTGGACGAGGACGCGGAACCCCCTGGTGCGGGCCTCCTCGGGGGAAACGCCGACGGCGCCGACCTCGGGAGCGGTGAAGGTGACGCGAGGGACGACGTCCAGATCAGCCGCGCGCGACAGGCCCAGCACCGCGTTCGTGGCCGCCGTGCTCCCGAACACCCCCGCCGTATGGGTGAACCGGGGAAGGGGGGTCACATCGCCGGCGGCCCGGATCCGCGGGTTCGAGGTGCGCAGTGCCCCGTCGACGGCGATCGCGCCGGAGTCGTCGACGGCGACTCCTGCGGCCTCGAGACCGAGCCCCGCCGTCACCGCGCGTCGGCCGAGGGCCGCGAGGATCCGATCGAACCGCACCTGTGCGCCGGTGCTCAGCTGCGCGGTGCCGCCGCTGGAGCCATCGCCGTGCGCGCCGTGCAGCTCCTGGACGCTCGCCTGCAGATGCACGTCGACGCCGTCGGCGCGGAGAGCCTCGCGCACGAGCGCGCTTGCGGCGGGATCCTCCCGGGGGAGGAGCCGCGGCCCGCGGTGCACGAGGGTGACGGCGCTGCCCAAGCGCGCCATCGCCTGCGCGAGCTCGCACCCCACGGCGCCCCCGCCGAGCACCAGGAGTCGTTCGGGTAGCTCCTGCAGGTTCCAGAACGTCTCGTTCGTGAGGATCTCCACGGCATCCGCCCCGCGGACATCGGGTAGGACGGGCGCGCTGCCGGTCGCGATGACCGCGTCGCCGAATCGGAGGCGCCGCCCGTCCACGCTCAGCGACTTCTCGTCCTCGAACCGCGCTCGGCCGGCCAGCGTGAACACACCGGCACGGGCGAGGGCGTCGGGCGAATCGACCGGCTGGATCGCGGCGATCGCGCCCCGGACGTGGTCCATCACGTGGCCGAAGTCAACGCGCACCTGGCCGGCGTGCACGCCGAACCGGCCCGCCGTCCTCGCCGCGTGCGCCGCGTGCGCGGCCGCGATGAGCGATTTCGAGGGCACGCACCCCGTGTGCAGGCACTCCCCGCCGAAGGAGCCTGCCTCGATCAGCAGCACGCGCGCGCCGAGGACTGCCGCGCTCTTGGCCGCGACCAGTCCCGCGCTCCCCGCGCCGATCACGATCAGGTCCCACCGCGCCGCACCGGCCTCGTCGGCGGAGAGCGGACGGGGGGATCTGCGTGTCGGAGCGCTCATCCCCGAAGCCTAGAGTGGAGCGGACCCTGGGAGGCCCAATGGCGACCCCGCTGCGACGATACGGAGCCGGCGCGCGCGTGTACGACGTGCTCTCCGGCGAGCGCTGGGTCTACCACGCCGGTCGCGAGGCCGGCATCGATCTACTCGCACCGCGCCGCGGGGACATCGTGATCGACCTCGGGTGCGGGACGGGACTCAACTTCCCCGCCCTGGCCGCCGCCGTCGGACCGGAGGGGCTCGTCGTCGGCATCGACCGAAGCGTCGACATGCTCGCGATGGCGCGGCGTCGGGTGTCGGCCGAAGGGTGGGGTGACCGCATCCGGATCGTCGAGTCGGATGCGGCGGAACTGGACACCGGTCGGATCCACGCGCTCATGGCCGGCGAACGCGACCGTGATCGTGCCGACGCCCTGTTCATCACGTATGCGCTCAGCGTCTTCGACCGCCGAGATGAGGCGTGGACGCGTGCGCGGACGCTCGTGCGGTCCGGAGGCCGCGCGGGCATCGTCGACATGCAGGCGCCGACCGGTCGGTGGAAGGTCTTCTCGCCGCTCGCGCATCTCGCGTGCGCGACGGGGGGGTCGGACATCCGCTCGCGCCCATGGCGGCTCCTGGAGCGCGACGCCGTCGCCGGGACGGTGCGGCGGACGGAGCGCAAGGGCGGCCACCTCGTCGTGGTCGCCGCGGACCTGCCCTGAGCGGCCTCAGTGCAGTGCGACCACGGGAAGAGGGAGCTCCGCCCCGGCGCCGGGCAAGACCATCCACACGCACGCGCCGCCCAGCGGCGAGTCCTCGATGCCGATGAGCCCGCCGTGCGCCTCGACGATCCGCCGGCACGTCGACAGCCCGATCCCCCAGCCCGGTACATCGTGGGCGTCGCCGCGCTCGAGCAGATCGAACACGCTCTCCCGGTTATCCGGCTCGATCCCAGGACCGTTGTCCTCCACGGTGATGCGCCATCCGGACGAGATCGGAGAAGCCGTCACCTCGACGTACGGCGGGACACCGGATGCCGCGCTGAACTTCACCGCGTTCGCGATCAGGTTCTGCAGGAGGACGCCCAGCAGCGTCGGGTCGCCGAGGACCGTCGCCGGGGTGTCGATCGCCACGCGCGCAGCGGAGCGCCGCAGTGCGGCATCCAGATCCTCCATCACGACGCGCAGCACGCCATCGAGGGCGACCGGCTCGCGCCGGGGCTCGGCGCCACCGCTGCGCGCGTATTCGAGGAGGTCCGCGATCATGCGCTCCATGCGCGTCGCGGCGGACTCGGCGCGCGCGAGTGCCCGCGCGGCGCGGGGGGCGTCGGCGAGTTCGGGGCTGTCCGCCGCCAGCTCGATGAAGCCCGTGACGGCGGCGAGGGGGTTGCGCAGGTCGTGGCTGACCTGCGCGGCGAACGTCTCGAGCTGGTCGTTCGAGGCCTGCAGTGCGCGCGTCATCCTGCGCAGCTCGAGCACGTCCACGACCTGATGGGCGAGGATCGCGAGGGCGGCGCTGTCGGCGGGGGAGAGATCGCCCGTCTCCTCGTCGAAGACGCACAGGGTGCCGATCGGGATGCCGGCAGGGGTGATGAGCGGACTCGACGCGTAGAAGCGGATGTTGGCGATGGCGCCGGTCACGAACGGGTTGTCGGCGAAGCGATCGTCCGCGCGTGCATCGGGGACGACGACGTGCCCTGGCTTCTGGAACACGACCGCGCACATCGAGTCCTCGCGGCTGCACATGGAGGGCGTGAAGCCGACCGCCGCGATCTGGTGCTGCAGCCGGTCATCGATGATGTTGATCACCGCCGTCGACACGCCGCACACGGTCGCCGCCAAGCGGACCAGGCCCTCGAGATCGGGCTCGGGAGGCTCGCCCACCACCCGGTACTCGGCGATCGCGAGTCGCCTGGTCACGTCCTGCGCAGTGGTCACGCGCGTCCCCTCGTGAATGACCCGTCCGCCTCAGGATAGCGCCGAGGGGCCGGTGCTCTGCACGGCGAGGTTTGCCGGTGCCCACCACGGTGGGCCCGCGCTCAGGAAGGCGAGGAGAGGCGCGGGATCAGCACCGGTGTGCGCTTCTTGTACGCCT
Source organism: Microbacterium lacus (assembly GCF_039531105.1). Taxonomy (NCBI): domain Bacteria; kingdom Bacillati; phylum Actinomycetota; class Actinomycetes; order Micrococcales; family Microbacteriaceae; genus Microbacterium; species Microbacterium lacus. Next base: position 3,121,648 of record NZ_BAAAPK010000001.1, on the reverse strand, counting down.
CGTAGGCGTCCTGCCCGCCCCACGTGCGATCCGCCTTCGCCTCCAGCAACGGGATGCCGCTCACCCGTGTCAGCAACAGGACGACGACGAGCGGGGAGAGGATGCCGACCCACTGCCAGCCGCTGAGGACCGGCGCGGCGACGAGGAAGACACCGATCCACAGGACGATCTCGCCGAAGTAGTTGGGGTGGCGCGAGCGCGACCACAGTCCCGAGGAGATGAACAGGCCGCGGTGTGCGGGATTCGCCTTGAACGCCGTCTTCTGCAGGTCGGCCACGACCTCGATGACCAGACCGATCACCCACACCGCGATGCCCGCGAACGCGAGCGCGTCGAGGTCGCGGCGCTGCAGGCTGCTCATCGCGATCCACGCGGCCGATGCGGTCAGACTCACCCACGCACCCTGCACGATCCACACGCGCAGGAAGCGCAGCGGCTCGCCCTTGATGTCGTCGAACCTGTCGTCGCTGCCGGCGCGATGGATCCGTGCGAACAGGAAGCCCGACAGTCGCACCGCCCACACCGCCACCATGACGGCCAGCACCACGCTGCGCGCATCCGGCGCGGGCGAGAGAGCGAGGATCCCGAGGGTCACGAGGAGGAAGGTCCCGCCACCCGTCAGATCGAAGAACCTCTCCGTCCGGGCGATCGCCGACGGGATGAACACGATCACCTGGATGAGGAACGCGACGCCGACGGCGAGGGCGAACAAGGGGATGCCGCCGACCGTGGCGCCGCCCTGGCTTCCGGCGACCGCCACCAGGGCGCCGATCACGAGGGTGATCACGATCGTGAGCAGGGACGCGCGGTTCTGAGAGGTCATGGTGTGGAGTTCTCCGGATCGGGTGAGCGGGTCACGAGTACAGGGCGTCGACGAGCGCGGTGCCGCGGTCCAGCAGCGCTCCGCGCCTGATCTTCATCGTCGGGGTGATCAGGGTGGGGTCGGCCAGATCGGTCAGGACGGGCGTGAAGCGGCGGATCTGCTCGGCTCGGGACACCCGTGCGTTCGCCGCATCCACGGATCGCGACAGCGCTTCCCGCAGGCGCGGCTCGACGATCTCCGCGAGCGGTGTGTCCGTTTCCGATCGGGATCCCGGCTCGCGGACCCCGTGCGCCGACGCCCACGAGGCGACCTGCTCGGGGTCCAGTACGAGGAGAGCCGACAAGTACGGCCGCCCTTCGCCGACCACGACGGCGTGCGCCACGAGCGGATCGAGCTCGACGGTCTGCTCCCAGAGGCCGGGGGTGACCGTCTTGCCGGAGCTCGTCACGATGACGTCCTTCACGCGGCCGGTCAGGACGAGATTGCCGACCTCGTCGAACCGGCCGAGGTCGCCGGTCCGGAAGAACCCGTCGCGGAACGCCTCGGCGTTGTGGCGCTCATCGCGGTAGCCGGCGAACACGCCGACGCCGCGGGCGAGGATCTCGCCGTCCTCGGCGATGCGCACGGTCGAGCCGGGCAGCGGCCGCCCGACCGTGCCCGAGCGGATCATGCCGGGCAGGTTGCCGGTCAGCGGGGCGGTCGTCTCGGTCAGTCCGTAGCCTTCGATCACGGGCACGCCGAGCCCGCGGAAGAACAGGGACAGTCGGTCCTCCAGCGCCGCGCCGCCGGAGAGGATCCAGGCCAGCCGGCCGCCCATGAGTGTGCGGAGCCGGGCGTAGAAGATCCGATCGAACAGGGCGCGGCGCACGCGAAGGCCGAGCGAGCCCGCGGCGCCGCGCTCGGCGGTCGCCCCGGCCTCGACGGCCGTCTGCTCGGCCGCGGCCCACACGCGCCCGAGGTGCGCGGCCGCGGCCTTCTCGCCGGCCGCCGCGCGGATCTTCTCGAGCACGCGCGGCACGACGACGAGGAACGTCGGTCGGAGGGCGGCGAGCGAGGGTACGACCTGCGTCGTGTCCGGCACGTGGGCGATCCGCATCCCGGATGCGAGGCAGATGAGCTGCAAGCCGCGCGCGAGCACATGCGCGAGCGGCAGGAAGATCACGGTGTTGCCGTCCTCGCGGACGACCTCGCGGTACGCCGCGGCGATGTTCAGCACCTGGCCGAGGAAGTTGCGGTGCGTGAGGACCGCGCCTTTCGGCTCGCCCGTGGTGCCGGAGGTGTAGACGATCGTCGCGGCATCGTCGAGGGCGGCGGTGAGCCGCCGCCGCTCGAGCGTCGGATCGTCGACCTCGGTGCCGCGCCCGGCCAGCGTGAGGAGGGAGCTGGGCCCGGCATCCATCGTCCACAGGCCGAGGTCGCCTCGGCCCGTTTCGGCGAAGACCTGCCGGACGAGCTCCGCGCTCGAGGGGTCACCCGTGACGGCGAGCCTGATCTCGGCATCCGTCACGATGTTCGTGATCTGCTCCGCGGATGAGCTCTCGTACACCGGAACCACGACGGCGCCGGCATACCAGGCGGCGAGGTCGGTGACGGCCCACTCGTAGCGGGTCGGGGCCATGATCGCGATCCGGTCGCCAGGATCCAGTCCCAGGGCGATCAGCCCCTTGGCCACGCGGGCGACCTCGCGCTCGAACTCGCCCGTAGTGACCGCGCGCCAGGGCTCGGCCGGGTCGGCCGTCGGAACGTCGAACGCGGCGTGATCGGGGGCATCCGCCGCCCGACGCGCAAGGAGATCGGTGATGTTGCGGTGCGAGGAGGGGTCGGCCAGCGGCGAGGTGCTCTGCTCGGGCATGGGGTTCTTCCGTGCAAGGTCTGCGAGGGTCACGGGAGTCTTCGGTGCCGCCTGCCGATCGGATGGGTGCGAACAGCGCAGAGCGCCCCTCGGACAGGGAGTCCGAGGGGCGCTCCGCGTGGAGGCTCAGTACCAGTCTGTCGCCTGCGAGTGGCCCCACGCGCTGCACGGCGTGCCGTACGCGGCTTCGATGTAGCCGAGTCCCCAGGCGATCTGGGTCGCGGCGTTCGTCTGCCAGTCCGAACCGGCGGTCGCCATCTTGTCGCCGGGAAGCGCCTGGGGGATGCCGGTCGCGCCGCTGGAGTCGTTGTACGCCTGGTAGTTCCAGCTGGACTCCTTGTTCCACAGCGACATCAGGCACGAGAACTGGTCCTCGCCCCAGCCGTAGCGGTCGGCCGCCATCTGACGGGCGGTCGCCTGCGCGCCCTCGGGCGTGTTCGCCGCAGCGAGCGCGGCCGCAGCGGCTTCGGCCTCCGCCTGGGCCTTCGCCGCGGCCTCCTCGGCAGCCTTCTGCGCGGCTGCCGCGGCCTCTTCGGCCGCCTTCTGCGCCTGCGCGGCATCCAGACGGTCGCGGAGGTCGGACACCTTGTGCTGCACGCGCTCGATCGCGGCGGCGGTGTCATCCGTGGCACCGGGGAGGAGCAGAGCGGGCACGACATCCACGGCGCTCAGGCGCTCGATCTGCGCGCGCAGGTCGCTCGTGTCGATCGTGGTCGGCGCGGATCCGAGGTCCAGGCCCGAGTTCGCCGCTTCGTCGCTCAGAGCCGAGGCGGCGGCATCCGTCGCCTTCGCCAGATCGAGCGTCGACCGCGCTTCGGCCGAGATCTGGCGGATCGTGTCGCCCGCGGTCGTGACCGCTGCGGCCACATCGGGTCCGGTGGCGGCGAACGCGGCCCCGGAGGAGCCGAAGCCGGTCATGACGACAACGCCGAGCGCGGCGGCGATCAGGGCGGGACGATGCGAAAGCGGGGAGCGACGGGCGCGGCGGGCACGCCGAGAAGAGGTGTCGTGAATCACGGGGGAGAGGTCTTTCCGGGGTCAGGAGGCTCCGGCGGACGCGCCGGAGCGGGCGTTCTTCGGGTGAACGCGAAGCTCCCAGTCTGCGCACCCCGTCTGGACGAACCCTCCGTGCCTCCTGACAGCCGCGTGTGCGCGCCCCCGGACCGTGAGACGACAACTGCACGTCGAGACCATGGGGTTCACCCACGGTCTCGACGTGCAGATGTCGTCTCAGCGGGGGGGGGGGATCAGAACGGGACGTTGCCGGCGCTGCAGTACGAGCCGGGGGAGTGCACCCCGTGCGCGATGCGCAGTTCGGCCTCGTCGTCGTCGCTCGCGAGCGGCGCGATCTCCGCGGGGACGTTCCAGGCGAAGGGCTCCTCCGTCGGCTCGCGTCGCGCGCGCTCGCGCAGGGCGACGGGCACCAGCCGCAGACGGCGGTCGACCCACTCGGCATCCCACGGGCCCTCCGCCGCGATCTGGCGCGCCGAACGGAACTCGTAGTAGATCGTGCGACGCAGGCGATTGCCCTGCACGGCCTCGCTGCCGTGGACGATCATCACGTCGTGGACCAGGACGTCACCGGGTTCGAGCTCGACCTGGATGACGCCGGGGGCGTCCCACCCGTACTCCTCCTGCAGCTGGCAGACATCGACCGGCGCGAGGTGCGAGCCGGGCGCGACACGCAATGCGCCTTCTCCTGCACGCGAGGCGTCGAGGTACACGTCGATGTTGAAGATGCGGTGGGTCCGGGGGTGCACGGCGTCCTGGTGCCAGTCGATCGCGGCGCCGTCACCGGCGTCCTTGAAGACGAGCGACTCGTAGGTCGGCACGAAGTCGGCCCCGGCGAGGCTCTCGGCGATCCCGAGCACCGCGGGGCTGCCGAGCAGCTCGAGAGACGCCGACCGCCCCTTGCCGTGCAGGTAGTCCACGCGGAACATCCGGCGCTCGCCGCCGCGGACCGCATAGTGGTAGTCGACCGCGGCCGGGTCGTCTTCCGTGACGTCGCGCCCGTCCGCGATCCACCCGACGGCGGCAGACTGCAACCGCTCGAGCAGGGGGGCGGGGATGCGGTTCTTCAGGACGAGATAGCCCTCGCGGTCGAAGCGGGCGACCTCCTCGTCGGTGAGGTGGTACTCGCGCCGTGTGGCGCTCGGCGTGGCCAGGGCGGTGGTCATGGGGTCCTCCTTCGGATCGGTGACTTCCACGCTAGGGCGCAGGATTCCGCAGATCTTCCGCTCGGATGTGACAGACTTCCGGGATCATGAGTTCCTTGCACGATGAACGTGTCGAGCGCTCCTCCTTCGGCCTCGCGTGCTGGTCGGGCGACGCGGGCGGCATGACACTCGCGCACCGACACGACGACCTCGAGTTCAATCTCGCCGACACCGACCTCGAATACGTGATCGACGGCCGTCCCCATGTGCTGCGTGCCGGCACCGTCGCCGTGTTCTGGGCGGCACGTCCGCACCGGCTGCTCGAGGCCCCGACCGCCCGCACCGTCACCTGGCTCACGGTGCCGCTCGGCCAGGCGCTCGCGTGGCGGCTGCCGAAGGCCTTCATGGCGCGGATGCTGCGCGGCGAGGTCCTCGGAACACCTGCCGCCGGCGGCATCCGTCTGGATGACCTCGTCTCGCGGTGGCAGGACGAGCTCACTCCGGGCGGCGACGCCGTGCGGATCGCCCGCACGGAGATCGAGGCGTTCGCGCTGCGGGTCGCGCATGCGAGCGGTGCTCTGCATGCGGACGCCCGGCCGGACGCGTCCGGCCCGGGGGCGGCAGGAGCGATGGCGGCATTCATCTCGGAGGAGTACGCGCGCGACATCTCCGTCGCCGACGTCGCGGCCCACGTGCATCTGAACCCGCAGTACGCGATGACCGTGTTCCGCCAGGCACTCGGGATCACGATCGGGGACTATCTCGCGCACTGTCGCGTCGCCGCCGCGCAGCAGCTCCTGCTCGAGTCGGACATGGCGGTCGCCGAGGTCGGCTACGCCGCAGGGTTCCGCTCGCAGAGCCAGTTCTACGACCGCTTCGCGCGCTGGTGCGCTCAGTCGCCCGCCGCCTACCGCCGCTCCCTGCGCCCGGCCTGAACCCGCGCTCGCGAGACTGCACCGGAGCGCCGAGACGTAGGCGATTCCCCTCGGTCTCGGCGCTCGGATGCAGTCCCGCGGATAGGCGGGCGGGGGGCGCGCGTCAGGCGGACTCGCGCCAGACGATTTCGCAGTCCAGGAGCATCTCTCCCGGCGCCGCCTCGCCCCGCAGCTGCGCGAGGACGAGGGCCGCGGCCTGCCGGCCCAGGCCCTCGGCGGGCTGGCGGACGGTGGACAGTGCGGGGAGCGTGCGACGCGCCCAGGCGCTGTCGTCGAAGCCGACCACGCCCACATCGATCGGCACGCGTCGACCCGCGGCGCGCAGGGCTTCCATGGCGCCGGCGGCGACGGCGTCGGATGCCGCGAACACCCCGTCGATGTCCGGGGCGCGCTCCAGCAGTGCCGTCATCCCGTCTCGGCCCGCGGAGTACGAGTACAGCGGCACCGGCTCGATCAGGCCGGGGTCGAACCGGTCGCCGAGGGCGTCCGTGAACCCGGCGAGGCGGTCCGAGCCGGAGTCGCGGTCCAGCGCCGCCGCGATCATCCCGACGCGTCGGCGGCCGGTCTCGAGCAGGCGCGAGGTGATCGCGCGCGCGGAGCCGCGGTTGTCGATCACGACGAAGGCGGCGGAGGAGGCCCCGGGCGGGTGTCCGACGAACGCGGCCGGGATCTTGAGCTTCTCCACGACGCGGGCGACCGGGTCGTTCGCACGGGCCGAGACGATGATCGCGCCGTCGACGGAGCCGCCGGAGAGGTACCGTGCGACGCGGTCGGTGTCGCGCTCGGAGTCCACGATGAGGACCGCCATCTGGTGGTCCGCCTCGGAGAGCGCCGCGTTGGCCCCGAGCAGGATGCCGCCGATGTTGGGGTCCTCCACGAACAGCGAGTGCGGCTCGTGGACGATGAACGCGACGGACTCGGTGCGCTGCATCACCAGGTGCCGGGCGGCGGTGTTCGGGACATAGCCGACTTCGGCGATCGCCGCCTCGATCGCCTCGCGGGCGGATGCCGACACATACGGATCCCCGTTGACGTACCGGCTGATCGTGCCCCGCGAGACGCCCGCGACGACGGCGACATCGTGCACGGTGGCACGGCGCGGGCGCCCGGATGTGGTCGACACGCGACAACTGTATCGGTCGGAGGTGTTGACACACGGGAGTGGGGGTGTCATTCTGTGTACGTTCACAGAAGCTCAGAGATGATCTTCTCCTCCAAGAACTGTGCACGTGCACACACCGACGAAGACGCCGACCGGGAGCCCGCTTGAACCGCTCACTCGCCACGACCGAGCCGAAGCTCGCCCGGCCGCGCTATGAGCACCGGGGCATCGACTTCGGCTGCGACTACAACCCCGAGCAGTGGGACCCCGCCGTCTGGCGCGAGGACGTCGCCCTCATGCGCGAAGTCGGCGTCAGCCTGGTCGCGATCAACATCTTCGGATGGTCCGATCTGCAGGGGCCCGACGGCGGCATCGACTTCTCCCGCCTCGATGAGATCATCGGGCTGCTCCATGACGCGGACATCCGCGTGAACCTCGGCACCGGTACGTCATCGCCGCCGCCGTGGCTCGCCGCGCGGCATCCCGAGATCCTCCCCATGACGATCGACGGCACGCTGCGCTACCCCGGCGGACGCCAGGCCTGGTGCCCGAGCTCACCGGTGTTCCGCCGCTACGCGCTCGACCTGGTCGAGGCCGTCGCCGAGCGCTACGGACAGCACCCCGCCGTCGCCCTGTGGCACGTCTCGAACGAGCTCGGCTGCCACAACGCGCACTGCTACTGCGACGTGAGCGCCGCCGCCTTCCGCCGATGGCTGCGCGAGCGCTACGGGTCGATCGCGGCACTGAACCGCGCGTGGGGGACCAGCTTCTGGAGCCAGCGGTACACCGACTGGGACGAGATCGGCACGCCGCGCCTCACTCCCGCGACGCGCAACCCCGGTCAGGTCCTGGATTTCTCGCGCTTCAGCTCCGACGAGCTGCTCGGCCACTACCGCGCCGAGCTCGAGGTCATCCGCCGTCACAGCCGGGTGCCCGTCACGACGAACTTCATGGTCACGGCGCACATCCGCGAGCTCGACTACTGGACGTGGGCTCCCGAGATGGACGTGATCGCCAACGATCACTACCTGGATCACCGGCTCGCCGACCCGTCGTCCGAACTCGCTTTCGCGGCCGACCTCACCCGTGGACTCGCCGGCGGCGGACCGTGGATGCTGATGGAGCACTCGACCGGCTCGGTCAACTGGCAGCCGCACAACCTCGCGAAGGCTCCGGGCCAGATGCTGCGGGACTCCCTGCAGCACGTCGCACGCGGCGCGGACTCGGTGTGCTTCTTCCAGTGGCGCGCCTCGCTGCAGGGCTCGGAGAAGTTCCATTCCGCGCTCATCCCGCACGCCGGCACCGACTCGGCCCTGTGGCGCGAGGCCGTCGATCTCGGCGCCGTCCTCGAGCGCATGGGCGAGGTCGCGGGCACGCGCGTGGTCGGCGACGTCGCGATGCTGTTCAGCTGGGAGGCGTGGTGGGCGACGGATGCCGAGAACCGCCCCAGCTCCGCGATCTCCTACCTCGATCAGGTGTGGGCGACGCACCGTGCGCTGCGCGAGGCCGGCGCGACCGTCGACATCGTCCGCCCCGGTGCCGACCTCACCGGGTACCGGCTCATCGTCGTCCCGGGCCTGCACCTCGTCCGCGATCACGAAGCGGCCACGCTCGACGCCGCCGTGCGGGCGGGCGCGCACGCGCTCGTCACGTTCTACAGCGGCATCGTGGACGAGGACGACCGCGTGCGGCCGGGCGGCTATCCCGGTGTCTGGCGCGACCTGCTCGGCATCCGCGTCGAGGAGTTCTCGCCGGTCCTCCCCGAGCAGGAGGTCCTGCTCGAGTCCGGGACGCGCGCATCGCTGTGGACCGAGCGCCTGACCGCGACAGACGCCGACGTGCTCGACCGGTTCGTGGGTGGTCCGGCCGGTGGTCTGCCCGCCCTCACCCGCCGGCGCGGGACGGACGGCGCGGGCGACGCGTGGTACCTCGCGACCCTGCCGGATGGCGCGGGCCTCGCGCGCATCATCGACCAGGCGCTGACCGCCGCGGGTGCCGGCCGTGCTGCGGGGGCGCGGGCCGGCGTGGATGTGATCCGCCGCGTCGCGGAGGACCGCAGCTACCGCTTCATCATCAACCACGGCAGCGAAGACGTGCTGCTGAACGCCCGAGGCGTCGACCTCGTCACGGGCGAGACCGCCACCGGGACGATCCGCGTCCCGATGGGGGCCGTCCGCGTGATCCGAGAGGACGCCGTCTCATGACCGCACAGACCGCCACCGAGGTCCTCGTGACCCCGAAAGACCGGAGACGCGCACCGCGTCCGCCGAAGAGCAAGGTGCACCACAAAGGTGCGATCCTCTTCTTCGTCGCCCCGTTCGCGCTGCTGTTCATCCTCTTCTACCTGATCCCGATCGGCTACGCGATCTGGCAGTCGCTGCTCGTCGTCGAGCGCGACGGCACGTTCGGTGAGGCGAAGGAGGTCTTCGGGGGGCTCTCCCAGTACATCCTCGTCTTCCAGAACGAGGCGTTCTGGACCTCGGTCGGCCGGGTGCTGCTGTTCGGCATCGTGCAGGTGCCGGTCATGCTCGGCCTGGCGCTGCTCTTCGCGCTGCTGCTGGATTCCCCGCTGCTGAAGGGCAAGAAGTTCTTCCGGCTGGCCTTCTTCGTCCCCTACGCCGTCCCCGGCGTCATCGCGGCGATCATGTGGGGCTTCCTGTACTCGCCGAACCTGTCTCCGTTCACCGTGCTCACGGGCAACATCGACTTCCTCTCCGCAGAACTCGTCCTCTGGGCGATCGCGAACGTCGTGACCTGGGTCTTCGTCGGGTACAACATGCTCATCATCTACTCGGCGCTCCTGGCGATCCCGAGCGAGATGTACGAGGCGGCGCGCCTGGACGGAGCGGGGCAGTTCCGCATCGCCTGGTCGATCAAGATCCCGATGGTGCGGCCCTCGCTCGTCCTCACGGCGATCCTGTCGATCATCGGCACTCTGCAGCTGCTCGCGGAGCCGCAGGTCTTCCGCTCGTTCAGCTCCGCCGTGACGAGCACGTACACCCCGAACATGACGATCTACGCGACGTCCGCGATCCCGAACGTGAGCCTGGCCGCGGCGTTCTCCGTCGTGCTGGCGCTCGCGACCTTCATCCTCTCGTTCACGTTCTTGCGCATCACCCGACGGAAGGCAGAGGCATGACCCGCGTGACGGATGCCGACACCCGCGCGCTGCGGGCGTCCTCGGCGGCGACTCCCAAGGCGCGTGGTCCCCGGGAGAGCATGCTCTCGCGCGGCGTCGCGATGCTGATCATGGTGATCTTCACCCTGTACTTCCTGATCCCGATCTGGTGGCTGCTGGTCGCGTCGTCCAAGGATCGCGGCGACTTGTTCACCACGAACCCGCTGTGGTTCGCGGATTTCAACCTCTGGAACAACATCGTCGCGCTGCTGAACTACGACGGCGGCGTCTACGTGCGCTGGATCGTGAACAGCATCGGCTATGCCGGCGTCGGCGCCCTGGTGGCGACGGTGCTCGCCGGAATGTGCGGCTACGCGCTGGCGAAGTACCGCTTCCGCGGTCGCGAGGTCCTGTTCAACGTCGTGCTCGGCGGCGTACTCGTTCCGGCCACGGCGCTGGCGCTGCCGCTGTTCCTGCTGTTCAGCCAGGTGCAGCTGACCAACACCTTCTGGGCGGTGTTCCTTCCGAGCATCGTGAGTCCGTTCGGCGTCTACCTCGCCCGCGTCTTCGCGGAGGCGAGCGTCCCCGACGAACTCCTCGAAGCCAGCCGTCTGGACGGCGCAGGCGAGATCCGGACCTTCTTCACGGTGTCGATCCGCCTCATGCTCCCCGCGCTCATCACGATCTTCCTGTTCCAGTTCGTGGGCATCTGGAACAACTTCTTCCTGCCGCTGATCATGCTGCGCAGTGAAGAGCTGTTCCCGGTGACCTACGGCCTGTACGCGTGGAACTCCACGATCAACCAGTTCCCCGAACTGCGCACCTTCGTCCTGGTCGGCGCGCTGCTGTCGATCGTCCCGCTCATCATCACCTTCCTTCTTCTTCAGCGGTACTGGCGCACGGGACTCGGCGCCGGCGCTCTGAAGTGACAGACCCGCCCGGAACCTGCCGGTCGGCCCTTGCAAGTAACCAGCAACGAAAGAGAAATCATGCGTCACATGAAGAAAGCAGCCGGCGTCGCGATCCTCGCGACCGTCGCGCTGACGATGGCTGCGTGCTCGTCCAGCGGTGACAGCGGAGGCGGCAGCGACGCCGCCGCGTGCGCACCGTCCGAAGGCGACGTCACGCTCACGTTCACGTCGTGGATCCCCGGCATCGAAGACGCCGTGGCGATCTGGAACGACGCGAACCCCGACATCCAGGTCGAGGTCCAGACCGGGCCGTCCGGCAACGCCGGCACGTACCAGAACTTCTTCAACCAGCTCGAGGCCGGCAACGCCCCCGACCTCGGCCAGATCGAATACGACGCGATCCCGAACTTCCGCGTCCAGGACGGCCTGGAGGACCTCGCCGCGTGCGAGGACGTCGTCGCGGCGGAAGACCAGTTCCTGGACTGGACCTGGGGGCAGGTGAGCCTCGGCACCGAGGACGAGGTGTATGGCATCCCGCAGGACCAGGGCCCGATGGCTCTGTTCTACCGCTCGGACCTGTTCGAGCAGAACAACATCCCGGTCCCGACGACGTGGGAGGAGTACAAGTCGGCGGCGGAGCAGATCCGCGCGCTCGGCGGCTACATCACCAACTTCTCGCAGTCCGACATCAACCAGTTCGCCGGTTTCGTCTGGCAGGCGGATGGGCAGTGGTTCCAGAACGACGGCAACGAGTGGACCGTGGAGCTGACCAGCGACGCGTCCGAGACGGTGGCCGACTACTGGCAGGACCTGATCGAGAACGACCTCGTCGCGGTGTACCCGCCGTGGACGGATGAGTGGAACAACGCCTACAACTCCGGTGAGGTCTGGACCTGGAACTCCGCCGTGTGGGGCGCCAACTCGATCGCGAGCGGCGCTCCGGACACGGCCGGCAAGTGGTCGGTCGCACCCGCACCGCAGTGGGCTGCCGGCGACGCCGCAGCAGGCAACTGGGGCGGTTCGTCGATCGCCGTCTTCAAGGGCACCGACCACCTCTACGAGGCGGCCAAGTTCGCGCTGTGGCTGAACACCTCGGAGGAGGCGCTCACGTCGCTCAACGAGACCGCGGCGATCTACCCCGCCACGAAGGCCGGGCTCGAACTGCCCGTCCTGCAGGAGGGCGTCGAGTTCTACGGCGGACAGAAGATCTACGACGTCTTCGCCGAAGCCGCCGGCCAGGTCAACCCGGACTTCGTCTGGGGTCCGACGATGACGCAGACCTACGCCGACGTGTCGGACGGGTTCAAGGCCGCGATCGCCGGTGACGGCACGCTCGCCGACGCGCTCGCCGACGGCCAGGAGAAGACGATCGCCGCTCTCGAGGCGCAGTCGATCCCGGTCGCGAAGTAGTCTCTGCGAGTGATCCATCACCTCCGTGCCGCGGGTGTCAGCCTTCTGGTCGACACCCGCGGCACGGGCGTGCCCGCGGTCCTGCACTGGGGTGCCGATCTCGGCGAGCTGACGCCTGCCCAGGCCGAGGCCGTCGCCGCGGCATCCGTTCCCGCCGTCGGGCCGTCCTCGATCGACATCCCGTTCCGGCTCTCGCTCGTGCCCACGTGGGGCGACGGGTGGAGCGGCCGGCCCGCACTGCAGGTGTCCCGCGACGCGGCGGGAGCCGACGGCGCCGCGGCCGCGGAACGCGCGCGCACGCCCGTGCTGACACAGCGATCGGATGCCGAGCCCGGTGTCTCCGCCGCCGGTGATCAGTCGCTGCGGCTGAACCTCGTCGACACCGACGCGCACATCGGCGTCGGTGTGGAGCTGGCCCTGTCGCCGCAGGGCGTGCTGCAGATGCACCTGGAGGTCTCGAACATCGGCACCTCGCCGCTGACGGTCGCGAGGGCGGCGTCCGTGCTGCCGATCCCGGCGTGCGCCGGCGAACTGCTCGACTTCAGCGGCGTCTGGGGCAGAGAGCGACGGCCGATCCGCCGGACGCTCGAGCACGGCATCCACAGTCGTGAGGGCCGGCACGGCCGCGGCGGTCACGAGAGCGCCTTCCTGCTGGCGGCCGGAACCCGTGGGTTCGGCTTCGGCGCCGGCGAGGTGTGGGCCGTGCACGAGGCGTGGAGCGGCGACACCGAGGTGTGGGCGGAGTCCTCACCGCTCGGGGCGAACGTCCTCGGTGCCGGCGAGCTGCCGGCGCCGGGAGAGATCGTCCTGGCGCCCGGCGAGACGTACACCGCACCATGGACGGTCGCGGTGTACTCCGCGACCGGGCTCGGCGGGATCCCCGACCGGGTCCACCCGTGGGTGCGCTCGTGGTCGACGATCGCGAGGGAACGGCCCGTCACGCTCAACACGTGGGAAGCCGTCTACTTCGACCAGTCGCTCGAGCGTCTCGAACCGCTCATCGAGGCGGCATCCGCCGTCGGTGTCGAGCGCTTCGTCCTCGACGACGGCTGGTTCCACGGGCGGCGCGACGACCACCGCGCACTCGGGGACTGGACGGTCGACGCCGGGGTCTGGCCCCACGGACTCGGCCCGCTCATCGACCGCGTGCACGCCGGCGGCATGGAGTTCGGGCTGTGGGTCGAGCCCGAGATGATCAGCGTCGACTCCGACCTCGCGCGCGCCCACCCCGACTGGGTCATGGGGCGTGCGGGGGCGAACGAGTGGCGCTTCCAGCGGGTGCTCGACCTCGGCATCCCCGAGGCGTCCGACCACGTCTATGCGCGTCTGGACGCGCTGCTCGCCGAATACCCGATCGCCTACCTCAAGTGGGACCACAACCGCGACCTGCTGGAGGGGTCCTCTCATCGCCAGACCGCGGCGGTGTACGCGCTGATCGATCGGCTGCGGGCTGCGCACCCGGGGGTCGAGATCGAATCGTGCGCGTCGGGCGGCGCCCGCATCGACCTCGGGATCCTGCGGCGCGTCGATCGGGTCTGGCCGAGCGACACGAACGATCCGCTCGATCGGCAGGGCATCCACGCCTGGACCTCGCTGATTGTCCCGCCCGAGTACCTCGGCGCGCACCTGGGCGATGCGCGGGCGCATCTGACCGGGCGGTCCGCCGACCTGTCCTTCCGGACGGCGACCGCGCTCTTCGGCAGCGCGGGCATCGAGTGGAACCTCGCCGCCGCGACCGACGCCGACCGGGCTGCGGTCGCGGCGTGGATCGGCGAGTACCGGCGACTCCGGCCGCTGCTGCACGGCTCGCGTCCGGGCGGCGCGCGCGTCGTGCGCGCCGACGGGCCGGACCCTGCGATCGCGGTCCACGGGGTGATCGCGGGCGATCGGTCCCACGCCGTGTTCTCGGTCGCGGCGCTCGCCGCCACGGCGGCGGCCGTCCCCGAAGCCGTGCGGCTGCCCGGCCTGGACCCGCGGGCGACGTATCGCGTCGCCGTGCTTCCGCTCGCCGGCGATCCCGGCGTGATCCAGGACGCCCCGCCGCCGTGGACCGCGGCCGGCTCCGTGGAGCTCCCCGGCGTCGCTCTCGCCGAGATCGGCCTCCCGATGCCGCTCCTCCTGCCCCAGCAGGCCGTGCTCCTCGAGGTCACTGCGGTCTGATCGGTGCGAAAGCGCGGGGCGAAATCGCGTATTCGGTGACGATCGGCCGCGCGAGGTCGCAGAATCGCCCCGCGCTTTCACGTGGACGGCGAGAAGCCCGGCCCGCGTAGCCTGGGCTGATGAGCTCCGCGCGCACTGCCCTCGAGATCGCCGACTGGCGCCGCCGCGTCTTCGCGCTGTACGACGCCGTCCGCGCGCAGGACGATCCCGAAGAGGCGCACGAGCTGTGGCGCATCGAGCGAGACGACCTGATGGCGCGGCACCCCGCGACTCCGTTCCTCGAGCCCGAACGCCTGCTGTTCGAAGGCCTCTCGATCGCGCCCTACGACGCCGCGTGGCGGTACGAGCTGCCGATCCTCGAGGCCGAACCCGGTGGGTTCGAGTTCGCGACCGGCACCGACGGGGTGGTCCCGTTCGAGCGGATCGGGCGCGTCGAGATCCCGGATGCCGGCCCCCTCGACGTCTGGCGCCTGATGACGTACGGCGGGGGAGTGTTCATCCCCGTCCGCGACGCCCTCGCCGGGTCGGGGACTTACGGCGGCGGCCGCTATCTGATCGACACGATCAAGGGCGCCGATCTCGGGTCAGACCCCGGCCGCGGCACGATCGTGCTCGACTTCAACTTCGCGTACAACCCGTCGTGCGCGTACGACCCGGCCTGGGCGTGCCCGCTCGCGCAGCCGGGCAACGTCCTGCCGATCGCCGTCCCGGTGGGCGAGCTCTACGCCGGCTGAGACGCGCGCGGCAGCAGCGCTTCGCGCACCGAGCGGTGCAGCCAGCGCACGTAGTCGTCGTGCGACAGGCCCGCACCGTCGACGAGCCGCGTGTAGGTCTCGGCCATCGTCAGTACCCACAGTGTCGCCACGAGCTCGTCGTGCGGCACATCGCCGCGCAGCCAGCCGCGCGCGTCGAGCAGCGCGAGGGAGGCCGTGAGCTTCGCGCGCACCTCGGTCATGACCGCGTTCCATCCCGCGCGCAGTCCGGGATCGGATGCCGACGCCCACGCCATCCAGAGGCGGTGGGAGCGCGCGTTCCACGCGATGATCGAGGCGAGCGACAGGTCGAGGTACTCCTCCATCGTGGCCGCATGCACGAGGGCGTCCAACTCGCTGTCGGGATCAGCGGCGGTGTCGCCGGTCATCATGGCCCGCACGACCGACTCGATCAGATCGGACTTCGATCCGAGCTTGTGCAGGTATGCCAGCGACACGCCCGCGGCGGAGGCGACGTCCGCGAGCGTCGTCGCCTCGAAACCGTGCTCGGCGAAGAGGACGGTGGCGGTGTCGATGACGTGCGCCCGTCTCTCGAGCGCGGTGCGCTGTCTTCGGGTGGCGTCATATCGGCGAGGATGCGACATCGTGTTCACATTTCGGTATGGTCGAACAGCACCTAATTCGGGGGGTGCACCCGATTTTCTCACGGACGCGCCGGCATGTCCGCGTCGCGCGTGGGAGCGGGCCCCGCGGCGCGCGCGTGTGGGGGCAGCGCGCGCCGCGGTCTTTCGCCGTGGGTCAGGGCGTGCGGTGCGCCGCGTAGTACTCCAGCAGCGAGCGCGTCGACGCGTCCTGCGCCCCGAGGGCTGCCGCATCGCCCTCGATCGCCGGGGCGATCTGCAGCGCGAGCTGCTTGCCGAGCTCCACGCCCCACTGATCGAACGAGTTGATGCCCCAGATCACACCCTGCGTGAACGTGATGTGCTCGTACAGCGCGACGAGCTGGCCGAGCACGCGCGGCGTGAGGGCGGGCGCGAAGATCGACGTCGTCGGCCGGTTGCCGGCGAACGTGCGCGCGGCGACGAGCGGACCCGTCGTCCCCTCGGCCTCGACCTCCTCCGCGGTCTTGCCGAATGCGAGGGCCTTCGTCTGAGCGAGGAAGTTCGCCAGGAAAAGCCCGTGCACGTCGCGTCCGTCGTCGGTCAACGGGTAGGCGGGGTTCACGAACGCGATGAAGTCCGCCGGGATCAGCCGGGTCCCCTGGTGGATGAGCTGGTAGAACGCGTGCTGTCCGTTCGTGCCGGGCTCGCCCCAGAACACCTCGCCGGTGTCGGTCGTGACGGGCGAACCGTCCCACCGCACGGACTTGCCGTTGGATTCCATCGTGAGCTGCTGCAGGTACGCGGCGAAGCGGCTGAGCTGCTGCGCGTAGGGGAGCACGGCGTGCGTCTGGGCGCCGAGGAAGTTCACGTACCAGACGTTCAGCACACCCATCAGGACCGGCACGTTCTCGGCGAGCGGCGTCGTGCGCACGTGCTCGTCGACCTCGTGGAACCCGGCGAGCAGCTCGCGGAACACCCCGGGCCCGAGCGTGATCGCGAGCGACAGGCCGATCGCGGAGTCCACGGAGTACCGGCCGCCGACCCAGTCCCAGAAGCCGAACGCGTTCTGCGGGTCGATGCCGAAGGCGGCCACCTTGTCGAGGGCGGTCGAGACGGCCACGAAGTGGTGGGCGACGGCATCCGTCCTGGCCGCGTCGGTCGCCGCGATCGCTCCGGACGCCTCGAGTCCCGCCCACAGCCAGTCGCGCGCGAGACGCGCGTTCGTCAGCGTCTCCAGCGTCGTGAAGGTCTTCGACGCGACGATGAACAGCGTAGTCTCCGGGTCGAGGTCCGCGGTCTTCTGCGCGAGGTCGGTCGGGTCGATGTTGGAGACGAAGAGGGCGCGGATGCCGGCGTCCGCGTACGGGCGGAGTGCTTCGTAGATCATCACCGGACCGAGATCCGATCCGCCGATGCCGATGTTCACGACGTGCGTGACCTTCTTGCCGGTCACGCCCCGCCAGCCGCCGTCACGCACGCGATCGGCGAAGGCGCTCAGCGCATCGAGCACCTCGTGCACGTCGTGATCGACGTCCTGCCCGTCGACCTCGAGCGGAGGGATCGCTCCGGCGGGCCTGCGGAGGGCCGTGTGCAGCACGGCGCGGTCCTCGGTCGTGTTGATGTGCTCGCCGCGGAGCATCGCGGCATAACGCTCGGCGACGCCCGTCTGCTCGGCGAGGGCGACGAGCGAGCGCAGGATCTCGTCGGTGACGAGGTTCTTCGACAGATCGACGTGCAGGTCGCCGACGGTCCGGCTCAAGCGCTGCACGCGCTCCGGGTCGGCCGCGAACCAGCCTCGGAGATCGGGGTCGAAGGAATCGCGATGGGCGAGCAGCTCGGCCCAGGCGGAGGTGGACGTGGGATCGATCGGAGCGGTCACGTCCCCACGGTAGCGCCGAGAAGGGGGGATGACGATGTCGGAGATCGGTGTGACCATGGCAGAAGGGTGTGGACTTCCGGGCCGCCCCAGGGCTCGGTGCGAACGAGAGGCTTTCGATGACGGAGCAATCGGACAGTGCGGCGTCGCCGGCGGGTGCGCCCGCGCACGTTGCGCAGCACCAGCCTGGCCCGCGCACGATGCGCAGCTTCTACCAGGTGCTCGCCAACACCGCGATCGCGAACATCACCTCGAGCTACCTCTGGTGGGCACTGACGTTCTGGGCGTACCTCGAGACCAAATCCGTGCTCGCGACCTCGATCATCGGCGGGTCGTACATGCTGCTGGTCGCCGTCTTCGGAGTCGTGTTCGGCGCGCTCGTGGACCGCATGAAGAAGAAGGCGGTGATGGTGCTCTCGAGCACGATCACCCTCACGACCTATCTGCTCGCGGGCGCGCTGTACCTCTCGTTCCCCGAGAGCGTCCTGGTCGACTGGGGCGGGCCGTGGTTCTGGGTGTTCGCCGGGGTGATCCTGATCGGCGGTGTGGTGGAGAACCTCCGCAACATCGCGCTGTCGACGACGGTCACGCTTCTCGTGCCGGCTGAGCGCCGAGACAAGGCGAACGGCCTGGTCGGGGCCGTGCAGGGCATCGCCTTCATGGTCACGAGCGTGTTCTCCGGACTCTCCGTCGGGCTCCTCGGCATGGGATGGACCGTCGTGATCGCGATCGTCGCCACGGCGCTCGCGCTCCTGCATCTCCTTTTCGTCCGCATCCCGGAGCGCGGCGTCGCACACGTCGAGGGCGGGACGCCGAAGCTCGACTTCCGCGGCATCATCCCGGCGGTGATGGTGGTCCCGGGTCTGCTCGCGCTCATCCTCTTCTCGACGTTCAACAACCTCGTCGGCGGGGTGTTCATGGCGCTCATGGACCCCTACGGCCTCACGCTGTTCTCGGTCGAGATGTGGGGCATCGTCCTCGGTGTCACCAGCGTCGGCTTCATCGCCGGCGGGTTGATCGTCGCCCGTTTCGGTCTCGGCAAGAACCCCTTGCGGACGATGCTGCTCGTCAACATCGGCATCGCCGTGCTCGGCATCGGGTTCGTGATCCGCGAGTTCTGGTGGCTGTACGCGCTCGGCATCCTCGTCTTCATGGCGCTCATGCCGATCGCCGAAGCCGCCGAGCAGACGATCATCCAGCGCGTGGTGCCCTTCGAGAAGCAAGGGCGCGTGTTCGGCTTCTCGGCGAGCGTCGAGTCGGCCGCGGCGCCGGTGTCGGCGTTCATCGTGGGCCCCGTCGCCCAGTTCTGGCTCATCCCGTTCATGGCGTCCACGCAAGGGCAGGACACGTTCGGCTGGCTTCTCGGCGACGGGGAGGCGCGCGGAATCGCGCTCGTGTTCGTGATCGCGAGCCTGGTTCTGCTGGTGATCGTGCTCCTCGCCTTCTTCTCGCGGCCCTACCGGCAGCTGTCCGCGGCGTACGCCGCAGCCCCGCCGTCGCTGGAGACGGATGCCGCGGGGGAAAGCACCGAGACGGCGATCGGCGACGCGGGCGAGGGGTTGCGTTCCAGCGTCCGCTGACGGCCTCGGTCCGCGCCCAGGGCGGTGTGCCAGGCTCGCAGTATGACGTCAGAGAATCCCTACGCGGCGCGCCCGTGGCTCGCGGCCTACGCCCCCGGCGTGCCCGACACGATCGACGAGGTCACCCAGACCCTCTCCGACATGATCGAGGGCAGCATCCGGAGCCATCAGAAGGCGCCCGCGCTGGAATTCTTCGGTGCGCGCACGACGTACCGCGAGCTCGGTGAGCAGATCGAGCGCGCCGCGGAGGGGCTGCGCCGGCTGGGGGTGACCCACGGCGACCGGGTCGCGATCGTGCTGCCGAACTGTCCGCAGCACGTCGTGGCGTTCTACGCCGTCCTGCGGCTCGGCGGGATCGTCGTCGAGCACAACCCGCTCTACACCGCCCGAGAGCTGCGTCACCAGTTCGAGGACCACCAGGCGCGCTTCGCGATCGCGTGGGACAAGGTGTACGACACGCTGGACGGGTTCCCCGCCGACCTGAAGCTCGAGCGCATCGTGAGCGTCGACATCACCGAGGCGATGCCGTGGACCACCCGGGCGGCCCTGCGGCTGCCGGTCGCGAAGGCCCGGGAGGCACGGGCGGCGCTGACCGCGACGCCGCGTGCGAAGAAGGTGCTCGCGTGGCGTTCGCTCGTGGACGGCCGACGGCTCAGCAAGCGGCATCCGCGCCCCGTCCTCGATGACATCGCGCTCCTGCAATACACGAGCGGCACGACGGGCACCCCCAAGGGGGCGATCCTCACGCACCGCAACCTCCGCGCGAACGCGATGCAGGGGCGCGCCTGGGTGCCGGGCCTGCACGAGGGGGAGGAGACCTTCTACGGCGTCCTCCCGCTTTTCCACGCGTACGGCATGACGCTGTGCCTCACGTTCGCGATGAGCATCGGGGCCAAGCTCGTCCTGTTCCCGAAGTACGACGCGAAGCTCGTCACGGATGCCGCGAAGAAGTCCCCGCCGACCTTCCTGCCCGCCGTCCCGCCGATCTACGACCAGCTCGCCCGCGCGGCCGAGCGCGGCGAGATCGACCTGACCTCGGTGCGGTTCGCGATCTCGGGGGCGATGAGCCTGCCGGTGGACACCGTGGCGCGGTGGGAGGAGGTGACCGGCGGACTGCTGGTCGAGGGTTACGGGATGACCGAGACCTCCCCGGTCGCGCTCGGAAACCCGATCGGACCGTCCCGGCGTCCCGGCACGGTCGGTGTGCCGTTCCCGAGCACGGACATCCGGGTCGTGGACCCCGCGGACCCGCACACCGACCTGCCGTTCGGGGAGGCGGGCGAGCTGCTGATCCGCGGGCCGCAGGTGTTCCAGGGCTACTGGCGGCGACCGGCCGAGACGGCGGACTCACTCCTGCCGGGCGGCTGGGTCCGCACGGGTGACATCGTCACGATTTCGCCCGACGGGTTCGTCACGGTCGTCGACCGGCTCAAGGAGATCATCATCACCGGCGGCTTCAATGTCGCACCGACCGAGGTCGAGGCGGCGCTGCACGCCCACCCCGATGTGCTGGAGGCGGCCGTCGTGGCGCTCCCGCGCGCCGGCGGCGAGCAGGTCGTCGCGGCGGTCGTGCTCCGCGAGGGGGCCGTCCTGGACCCGGACGCGCTGCGCGAGCACTGCAAGCAGCACCTCGCGGCCTACAAGGTGCCGCGGCGCTTCTTCCAGGTCGACGAACTGCCCCGGTCGCTCATCGGCAAGGTGCTGCGCCGCCAGGTGCGCGAGCAGCTGCTGCGCGACGGCGACTGACCTCACCCCGTCGGGCTCGTCGCCCCGTCCGCGCTCGGGCTCTGAGTCGACATGCTCGCGGCCCGTCCCCGCACTCGCGGCCCGCGGTGCCGCACGTGCCGCGAGCCGCGACCCGTGCCGCGAGCCGTCCGATGGCGCGCCGCGGCTAGAGCGCGGGGGTGCGCGGGGGTGGGGTGCGGCGCGGGCGCAGCGACTCGAAGCCCGCAGCCCAGCGCAGCAGCTCGGTGTCGGAATACGCCGGGCCCGCGAACGTGAGGCCGACCGGCATCCCGATGTCGGCCATCGTGCCCATCGGCACCGTCACGGTCGGGATGCCGAGGTGGCGGATCGCGAGGTTGCCGTTCGCGACCCACACCCCGTTGCGCCATGCCGCGACCGCGGACTCCTCGTTCACGTCGGCATCCGCCGGACCGACGTCCGCGACGGCGGGGAAGACCACTGCGTCCAGGCCGAGTCGGGTCATCCACTCCTCGAGGTCGATCCGCCGCGTGCGCTCGAGCCCCTCGAGCCCCGCACGGATGAGCGCCGCGAGCGACCCGTTCAGCGGATCGGACATCCCGTTCACCCGGGCGCGCGTCACGTATTCCGAGATGTCGATGTCGAACGAGCCGTAGCGGTCGGGGAGGGCCCCCTCGGGATGCGGGAAGATCTTCGGCCCGTCCACTTCGGCCAGCGACGACAGGCCCGGCTGCCCGTTCGCGGCGAGGAAGTCGTGCCAGGACCACATCGACAGGTCCCAGATCTCGGCGTCGAAGAACGCGCTCGGCACGATGCCCCGGTCGAAGATCGACGGCGCCCCGGCGCGGTCGGCCTCGTAGTTGCTCACCACCGGGAAGTCGACGACGACCACCTCGGCGCCGACTGCCTCGAGATCGGCCCGGGCCTGAGCCCACAGGTCGAGCACCGAGGCGCGCGGTTCGATGCGCTGCCCGGTCGATGCGCCGATCCCCGGTCCCGTACCGGCATCCGGATCCTCGCCGAGGTACATCGCGGGGATGCCGAACCTCTTGCCCGCGAGCGCCGACGAAGCCCCGTCCGCCAGGGCGGGGTACGACGACGGCCGCACGGTCGACGAGCGGGGGATCGGCACCCAGGGCTGCACGCGCCAGAAGTCGCCGCGCGTCTCGTCATCGTCGGCGACCATCACATCGAGCACCTCGAACAGGTCCGCCATCGAGCGGGTGTGCGGGACCACGACGTCCATCGTCGGCACGAGCGGCCAGTTTCCGCGCACCGAGATCACGCCGCGTGACGGGGTGTACGCACACAGCGCGTTGTTCGACGCGGGCGCACGGCCGCTGGACCACGTCTCCTCGCCGAGCCCGAACGCCGCGAACGACGCGGCGGTGGCCGTGCCCGAGCCGTTCGACGAGCCCGAGCCGAACGCCGAGGTCAGGAAGTCCGCGTTGTACGGGCTCTCCGCCCGGCCGTACAGCCCGCGCTGCATGCCCCCGTTCGCCATCGGCGGCATGTTGGTGAGCCCGACGAACACGCACCCGGCCGCGCGCAGGCGCTCGATCGAGAACGCGTCTCGCCGTGCGACGAGGTCGGCGAACGCGGGCGAGCCCGATGCGACGGTCCGCCCGCGCACCATGTAGCTGTCCTTCGCCGTATACGGGATGCCGTCCAACAGGCCCCGGAGCGTCCCGGACGCGCGGCGCATGTCCGACGCCTCCGCCTCGGCCCGGGCGTCGGGATTCAGCTCCACGATCGCGTTCAGGCGTATGCCGCTCTGGTCATACGTCGCGATGCGCGCGAGATAGGCGTCCAGAAGGCTGACCGCGGTCTCGTCTCCGGCGTCGAGTGCGGCGCGCAGATCGGCGATCGAGGCCTCGACGACGTTCATCGGCCGGCCCGCGGCTGCTGCTGGGTGATGCAGTGGATGCCGCCGCCCCGCTGCAGGATCGGGCGGGCGTCGATCGTGACCACTTCCCGTCCGTAGGCCTCGGCGAGGATCCCGGCAGCGCGCGCGTCCGCCTCCGGTTCACCGTAGCCGCACGCGATGACGCCGCCGTTCACCACCAGATGGTTGGCGTAGTTCCAATCCACGAATCCGTCCTCGTCCCGCAGCGTCGCGGGGGCGGGCAGCTCGATGATCTCGAGGTGCCGGCCGGCGGCATCCGTCGCCTCTTCGAGCACGGCGCGGATCTGCCGCACGACGCCGTAGTCGGGGTGGGCGGGATCGTCCTGCCAGTGCAGCAGCACGCGGCCCGGCGCGGCGAACGCGGCCACCATGTCGACGTGCCCGCGGGTGCCGGCCGATTCGTAGTCGCGCGTGAGCCCGCGCGGCAGCCAGATGACCTTCGTCGCACCGATCGTGCGCTGCAGCTCCCACTCCACGCGTTCCTTCGTGGCGTACGGGTTGCGGCGCGGGTCGAGCTGCACCGTCTCGGTCACGAGGACCGTGCCCTCCCCGTCGACGTGGATGCCGCCGCCTTCGTTCACGAGCGGGGACGGCAGGTGCGTGGCCCCGGCGAGGCCGGCGACGGTCGCGCCGATGCGGTCGTCGCGTTCCCAGGTCGCCCAGGCGTTCGCGCCCCACCCGTTGAAGGTCCAGTCCACGGCGCCCAGCGTGCCCGCCTCGTCGAGGACGAAGGTCGGGCCGATGTCGCGCATCCAGAAGTCGTCGAGCGGCGCGATCTCGATCTCGACGTCGGCGGACAGGCGCGCACGCGCCTCGGTCACGGCCGAGGGGTCGACGACCATCGTCACGGGCTCGAAGCGCGCGGCCGCGTTCGCGACCGCCGCCCACGTGTCGCGGGCCTCATCCGCCGAGTCGGCGTCGTCGCCGAGCGTGTTGCCCACGCGCGGGAAGGCCATCCAGATGCGCTCCTGCGGCGCGAATTCTGCGGGCATGGTCCAGGTCATCGGGTGCTCCTCACGGGCTCGCGGTCGGCGATGCTCTCATTGTGACGTTCGGGGTGCGCGGGCGCACCGGGGGAGAATGCGGCCGCCGGATCAGCGGCGCCGGGGCGGGCGGCGGGGTCGCTGTACGGCCGCATCGTGCGCCACAGCAGGGCGTAGACGGATGCCGCCAGCGCCGGCCCCGCGATCGAGGACAGGTCCGCGCCGCCGAGCGCGGCCGAGATCGGTCCGGTGTACAGCGTCGTGTTGACCATGAGCACCGCCACCGTGGTCGCGAGCACCATGGCGATCGTGCCAGGGGCGAACCAGCCGCCCGTGTACCAGAACGGGCTGCGGCGGCTCGTGTCGTTGAGCGCCACGCCGTCGTAGCGTCCACGACGCAGCACGATGTCGATCGCGTAGATCGCCACGAGCGGCCCCATGACGGCGACGGCGATCTCGATCGCGTAGCTCAGGGTGTCCAGGAACCGCGGTGCGCCCCACAGCAGGTAGCAGGCGAGCACTGCGGCGACCACGCCGACGATGACGACCGAGACGGCTCGGCGGATCCGGGGGACGAACGCCTGCGCGTACAGTCCGGTCGAGTACGAGCACAGGACGTTGTTCGCGAGCGTGCCGACGATGATCGCGAGGAGGGACACGGGGTAGAGCCAGGCCGGGATGATCTCGGCGATCGCCGTCTGCGGGTCGGTCATGTCGATCGCGGTCGCGGCGAGCACGCCCATCGCGGAGATCAGGACCGAGGGCACGAACCCGCCGAACGCGGTCCAGAGCACGATCGCGCCGCGCGACGTGGCGCGGGGGAGATATCGCGAGTAGTCGGCGCTCGTGCCCCAGGACAGCGGGCCGGACGCCACGATCGTGAAACCGAGCAGCAGGAGCGCGATGTTCTCCGAGGCGGGCAGCGCTTCCGGGGTGTACGACCAGTCGGTCGCGCCGATCACGAACACGGCGACCGCGGCGAAGCACAGGCCGACTGCGACGGAGAGGTACCCGCTGAGCTTCTCGATCGTGGCGTGCCCGAAGACGCTGACGATCAGACTCAGCGCCGACACGGCGACCAGCAGCAGCACGGCGAGGGAGTCGGGCACGACCACGCCGACGCTCGCGAGCAGCGCCTGGCTGGCGAGCGTCGTGAACGCCAGGTTCAGCACGATGTAGAACAGACCGATCAGGACGCCGAGTCCCGATCCGAACAGCGCGTTGCCGCGCACGCCGAACATCGCGCGCATGATCATGACGCTCGGGGTGCCGGCGGCCGGACCGCTGACGGCGATCCAGCCGATCACGAACCACCACAGGTTGCCCAGCACGCACAGGGCGAGGGACTCCCACAGGCCGAGTCCGAGCAGCATGAGGATGCCGCCGAACACGAAGTTGAGGTACAGCACGTTCGCCGCCGCCCAGATTCCGAACAGCGAGCGGGGCCGGCCGTGGCGCTCGGCATCCGGGATGCAGTCGATGCCGCGGGTCTCGATGTGACCGGCGACGTCGCCGGTCCGCGCGGTGATGCTCATGTCATCCGCTTTCGTTGCCATTAGTATTGATCAAGCGATCAATAGACCAGACGGTACCTACACTGGCGGAGACATGTCAAGCACTTCGGCGAAACCCCGCACGCGCAAGTCGCCCGCCGAGCGATCGGCCGAGATCCTCGCCGCCGCGACCGAACTCGCGCGGGAGCAGGGCCTCAGCGCGCTGACGCTCCGCGCCGTGGCGGAGCGTGCGGGGGTGGCGTCCGGTCTGATCGCGCACTACCAGCCCTCGATGGACGAGCTCGTCGCGCGCGTCTACACGGATCTCGTCGACGCGGAGATCCGTGAGGTCGAGATCGAGATCGGTGCTGTGGCGAGCCCGGCGGAGCGCATGGCGGCGCTGCTGGAGACCCTGCTGGACGGCACGCGTGAGGACATCACGGTCGTGTGGGCCGAGGCGTGGGCGCTGGGGCGGCGCAACCCCGCGCTGGCGGACGCGGTGCGCGCGCAGATGGACGCGTGGCACCGGATGGTGGCCGCGCTCATCGAGGAAGGCCGGGCTGCGGGCGACTTCACCGCCGACGCCGCGGATGCCGCGTGGCAGCTCCTCGGCATGATCGACGGCCTGAACGCGCAGTCCCTGGCTCGCGGTGTCGAGGCCGAGGGGTCGGCCGCCAAGATGGCGCGGGCGGCGGAGATCCTGCTCGGGGCTGCGCCCGGTTCGATCAGGGCGCGCTGACCGGCGTCACGGAACGAGCGAGTAGAAGCGGAAGAAGCCGAACTCGCCGACCGGCAGGACCTCCACGTCGCGGAATCCGGCCTCGCGCGCATATTTCTGCAGTGTCGCCGGGCGCATGACCGTGCCGGTGGCGACGGTCGGCCGGTGCGACATGCTGTCGGGCAGGCACACGAACAGGCTGAAGCCGTACATGATGCGCTCGATGTCATCGCCCGGAGCGGTGAAAGTCTCTGCGACCGCTTCATCCATGATCACGATCGGACCTCCGTCGCGCACCGCCAGACGCATCGAACGGAGCACATCGACGGGCCTCGGCATGTCGTGCAGGCATTCGAAAGCGAAAGCGGCATCGAACGGCCCGAACCCTGACAGGCCGTCGGCGTCGGCGTTGTGGAAGCGCACGCGTTCGGCGACCCCGGCCTGCAGGGCGTTGCGACGAGCGGTCTCGATCGACGGGTCGTCGACGTCGAACCCGTCGACCTGCAATCCGGGATGTGCGAGTGCGAGCGCGATCGAGGACCAGCCGGCGCCGCTGCCGACATCGGCGACGCGCGCGCCGGGTCGCTTTAGCAGGGAGCGGATGCCGTCCACACGGCCGAGCGCATCGGGGAGGCGATCGAACCACGGCCGGTTCATGTCGGCCTGGGCCTCGCGGGCGTCCGGGCCGAGCTGCTCCCAGCTCACACCCTCCCCGGTCCGGTAGGCCTGCAGGAGATCGGGGAGCGTCGGTCCGGCGGCGGCGAACATCCGCGCGAGGGGGGCGAGATAGCTCAGGCTTCGCTCGTCCGTGAGTACTTCGGCCGGGCCCGGAGCCAAGGCGTACCGCCGCTCGTCAGGAGCGGCATCCGGAGTCGACTGCACCGCGAGGATGCCCGACACGGCCTGATGCTCGAGCCACTCGCGGCAGTAGCGAGCGTCGGTACCGGTGCGTTCGGCGAGCTCGACCGGCGTGCGGGGGCCCGACTCGGCGAGGGTGCGATACCAGCCGAGCCGGTCGCCGACGTAGACGGAGAGTGTCTCGGCCATGCCGAGGGCAGAGGCGAAAAGGCGCTCCGCGAACTCGTCTGCGGTGGGGTCATCGTCCTGGCTCACGGCGCGCTCCCTTCGGCGAAAGTCTGCCGCGCCGCACCCGCGTGCGCCATCCCCATCGCCGCGCGCGACGAAGGGGTCACTATCTGTCGCTTCCCGCGCGCGGAGGCGGCAGAAACCGCCACTTGAGCGGAGCAGCTCAGCGGATCAGCTGCTCCCACCCGTCGCCGTCGGCGTGCTCGAAGATCAGGTTCGTCTCGGTGTGGGCCACCGCCGGGTGTCCGGTGAGGTGTGCGAGGACGAACTCGCGCAGCTCAGCGGCGTCGCGCGCCATGACGTGCAGCAGGAAGTCGTCCGCGCCCGCCATGTGGAACAGGCTCAGCACGCCGGGCAGGCTCGGCGCGGCACGCCGGAAGGCCTCGATCTCTTCGCGCGCGTGCTTGACGAGCCGGATCGCGATGAGGGCCTGCACGGTCGCACCCAGCGCGAGCGGGTTGAGATCGACCCGATAGCGACGGATCACGCCGCTGGTCTGGAGCCGGCGCAGGCGCAGCGACACCGTCGACTCCGCGATGCCCAGAGTCGAGGCGAGCGATGCCCCCGACGCGCGGGCGTTCGCGGTCAGGGCCCGCAACAGCGCGCGGTCCGTCCGGTCGAGTTCAAGGACCTGCGCCATGGGGCTCCTTCGCCGAGCGGTGGGTGAAGATTCTTCGACCGAGTCTATGGAAGGATCGGCATCCTCCAGAGTCGATTGCCGATTCGCGCAGTTTCTGTTGTCCTCGACGCATGGATCCCCGTCACCATCGCCTCGACACCCGCGCCGTCCACGGCGGGATGCAGGGCCTGCGCGAAAGCGGCGCTCACGTCCCGCCCATCGACTTCTCGACCACGTACCCGTTGCCCGATGTCGATACCGGCGGGCTCGCGTACGAAGAGCTCGCAACCGGGCACGACCTCGGCCCGGGTCGCAGCGCGGTGTATCAGCGGCTGTGGCAGCCCGGGGTCGCGCGGTTCGAGGACGCGCTCGCCGACCTCGAGCACACCGAAGGTGCCGTCGCCTTCGCGAGCGGCATGGCGGCTTTGGCTGCCTGCCTGATCGCGACCGCGACCGCGGGAAAGCCCCACATCGTCGCGGTCCGACCGCTCTACGGCGGCACCGATCACGTGCTCGAGAACGGCCTGCTCGCCACGACCGTGACCTGGGCGCACGTCGAGGAGATCGCGTCGGCCATCACGCCGCAGACGGGCCTCGTCATCGTGGAGACCCCGGCCAACCCCACGCTCGAGCTCGTCGACCTCGCCGAGGTGGTCGCCGCCGCCGGTGATGTTCCGGTGCTCGTGGACAACACGTTCGCGACGCCGGTTCTGCAGCAGCCGGCGCGCCACGGTGCGACCCTCGTCCTGCACAGCGCGACGAAGTATCTCGGTGGCCACGGCGACGTCATGGGCGGCGTCGTCGCGACAAACGAGGAGTGGGTGCGGCGGCTGCGTCAGGTGCGCGCCCTGACCGGGGGACTCCTGCATCCGATGGCCGCCTACCTCCTGCACCGAGGGCTGCGCACCCTGCCCCTGCGCGTGCGCGCGCAGCAGCGGACCGCCGGGATGCTCGCGGAGCGCATCAGCGCGCATCCTGCCGTCGCTCGTGTCTTCTATCCGGGGCTTGCGGGTCAGGATCCCGCGGGGCTCCTCGGCCGGCAGCTCGACGGACCCGGCTCGATCATCGCGCTCGAACTCGCCGGCGGATACGACGCGGCGGCGCGGTTCACCGAGTCGTGCGAGCTGATCGAGCACGCGGTCTCGCTCGGCGGCATCGACTCGCTCGTGCAGCATCCGGCGTCGCTCACGCACCGCCCCGTCGCGGGGGAGGCGAAGCCGGGCGCGGGGGTCGTGCGCCTGTCGATCGGTCTCGAGGACGTCGATGACCTCACGGATGACCTGCTCGTCGCGCTCGCCGCTGCGGACGCGCTGTCGGATGCCGCACCCGAGCTGACCCGCACGCCCACCCCGGCCTGACCGCCGGCTTCCGGCATCCGCGGGTTAGCGTGGAACGCATGCCATCGACTCCCTTCCGCTCACTCGAGGACTACATCGCCCTGCCCCGCGTGGAGGCGCTCGCGCTGTCACCGGACGGCACCCGTGCCGTGCTCACGGTCGCCACGCTCAAGAAGGACGGCACCGCGTACGAGCGATCCCTGTGGACGGTCCCGACGGACGGAGCGGGGTCGCCGGCGCGACTGACGCGCTCGGCCAAGGGCGAGTCCAGCGCCTCCTTCACGGCCGACGGCGACATCCTGTTCGTGTCCGCCCGCGCCGACAGCGAGGCCGACGAGGACGACGACTCGGCCCAGCTCTGGCTGCTGCCGGCGACCGTCGGCGAGGCTCGTCCGGTGACCCGGCTCGCGGGAGGCGTCGGGTCGATCGCGGCGGTGGCACAGGACGCCTCCCGCGTCGTGCTGAGCGCCGAGCTGCTGCCCGGCGGTGAGAGCCTGGAGGCGGAGGCGAAGCTGCGGGCGCTCCGCAAGAAGAAGAAGGTCTCCGCGATCCTGCACGAGTCCTACCCGGTGCGCTTCTGGGATCACGACCTCGGTCCCGCCGAGCCGCACCTGCTCGCCCTCGACCTCTCCGCACTCGCCGACACGGTGGCTGCTGTTCCCGCCGAGTCCGATGATCGCGCGCCCGGTGACGCGGTCGACGAGGACGGGGATGCCGGCACGCCCTATCCGGCGACGCTGCCGCGCCCGGCCGACCTGACTCCCGCCCCGGGTC
This sequence comes from Microbacterium lacus, assembly GCF_039531105.1. NCBI lineage: Bacteria > Bacillati > Actinomycetota > Actinomycetes > Micrococcales > Microbacteriaceae > Microbacterium > Microbacterium lacus. The sequence goes on along the minus strand of NZ_BAAAPK010000001.1, from coordinate 3,091,790 downwards.
GCAGCGCCGACATCGCCGGTGCCGCCCTCACCCCGGACGGCACGACTCTGATCGCCGCGCTGCGCATCCCCGAGACCCGCGACGGACGGTTCGCCCTCGCCGCGATCGACGTGGCCACGGGTGAGCGCACGTGGCTGTTCGACGAGCCGGGGGTCGACTTCGAGGCGCCGACCGTCAGTCACGACGGGCGGACGCTCGCCTACCTGCGCTCTGTCCGGAGCACCCCCGCGGGGCCCACCGACATCGAGGTCTGGGTGTCGGACATCGACGGCGGCAACGCCCGTCGCATCGCGACCGAGTGGGATCGCTGGGCCTCGAGCCTCGTGTTCGCCGCGGACGACGCCGTGCTGATCGCCACGGCGGATTCCGACGGTCGGGGTCCCGTCTTCCGGCTGCCCCTGGACGGCGGCGCGGCAGAGCAGCTCACCCAGGACGACTTCACGTACACGCACGTCGCTGTGGATCGCGCGTCGGGCGGGCTCGTCGCGCTGCGCTCGAACTGGGTCGCGCCCGCCCACCCGGTCCGCATCGCGCCCGACGGCTCGGTGACGCCGCTCGTCACGCCCGCCGTCCTGCCCGTCGCTCCCGGGTCGATCACCGAGGTCGACACGACCGCCGAGGACGGCGCGCGCGTGCGCGGCTGGCTGCTGCTGCCCGAGGGCGCCTCCGAGGATGCGCCCGCCCCGCTGCTGCTGTGGATCCACGGCGGACCGCTGAACAGCTGGAACGCCTGGAGCTGGCGCTGGGCGCCGCTCCTCGCGGTCGCCCGCGGGTATGCCGTTCTGCTGCCCGACCCCGCCCTGTCGACCGGATACGGGCTGGAGTTCATCGCCCGCGGCTGGAACAGCTGGGGCGGCAAGCCCTACACCGACCTCATGTCGATCACGGATGCCGTCGTCGCCCGCCCCGACATCGACGAGTCCAAGACCGCGGCGATGGGGGGCTCGTTCGGCGGCTACATGGCGAACTGGATCGCCGGGCACACCGACCGCTTCCGCGCGATCGTGACCCACGCGAGCCTGTGGGCGCTGGACCAATTCAGCGGCACGACCGACAGCTCCGACTACTGGCAGCGCATCTTCACGCCCGAAGCGATGATCGAGAACTCCCCGCACCGCTTCGTGGACGGCATCCGCACGCCCCTGCTCGTGATCCACGGAGACCGGGACTACCGGGTGCCGATCGGCGAGAGCCTGCGGCTGTGGTCCGAGCTCGCCGAGCACCACGCGCAGCCCGACGGCTCGACCGTGCACAAGTTCCTGTTCTACCCGGACGAGAACCACTGGGTGCTGAAACCGCAGCACGCCGTGGTCTGGTACGAGACGGTGTTCGCGTTCCTGGACCAGCACGTGCACGGCGCCGACTGGCGCCGCCCCGAGCTCCTGGGCTGACCCTGCAGCCCGCGAGAGGGCACAAATGACCCTCTCGCGCGGCGTGTCGCCCTACATAAGTGCCCTCTCGCGAGCTGCAGGGGTGCAACGCGAAACGCGGACGCAACAGATTTCCGCGACACTGTGGGGATGTCCACAAAGGTCTCGCTCACTCACCACACCGGGTACACGTTCGCCCGACCGGTGTCGGTCACCCCGCACGTCGTGCGCCTGCGGCCCGCCCCGCACGCGCGGACGCCGATCGAGGCCTACTCGCTCGAGGTGAGCCCGGCGAACCACTTCATCAACTGGCAGCAGGATCCTTTCGGCAACTGGGTCGCGCGCCTGGTCTTCCCCGAGAAGATCGATCACCTCTCGGTCACGGTGAGCCTGGTCGCCGACATGATGGTGATCAACCCCTTCGACTTCTTCATCGAGGAGTACGCCGAGACCTTCCCGTTCGAGTACGAGCCCGGCCTGAAGGCCGACCTCGCTCCCTACCTGCGTCCGGTCGAGGGCAGCGACCAGGCGGCGGTGTGGAAGCAGTCCTTGCCGCCCGTCCCCGCCGAGGGGATGCCGACCGTCCCGTTCCTGGCGGGGCTCAACTCCGCGGTGCACCGCGATGTCGCGTACGACGTGCGGATGGAGCCCGGGGTGCAGACCCCCGACGAGACCCTCGGCCGGGCGATCGGCTCGTGCCGGGACAGCGCGTGGCTCCTGGTGAGCCTGCTCCGCCAGTACGGCCTCGCCGCCCGGTTCGTCTCGGGATACCTGGTCCAGCTCGCCGCCGATCAGAAGGCCTTGGACGGCCCGAGCGGCACCGAGGTCGACTTCACCGACCTGCACGCGTGGACCGAGGTGTACATCCCGGGTGCCGGATGGGTCGGCATGGACCCCACGAGCGCCCTGTTCGCCGGCGAGGGTCACATTCCGCTCAGCGCGACTCCGCACCCCTCCAGCGCCGCGCCGATCCAGGGCGCCACCGAGCCGGTGGAGGTCGCGTTCGAGTTCCGCAACGAGGTCATCCGCATCCACGAGGATCCGCGCACCACGAAGCCGTACACCGACGACCAGTGGGCGCGCATCGACGCGCTCGGGCTCGCGGTCGACGATCGCCTGCGCGCGGGCGACGTGCGTCTCACGATGGGCGGCGAGCCCACGTTCGTCGCGCTGGAGAGCGCCGACGAGGAGGGCAAGACGAGCCCGCAGTGGAGCACGGATGCCGACGGCGAGCACAAGCGCGAACTCGCGAACGTGCTCGCCGAGCGCCTGCGCAGCACGTACGCGCTCGGCGGCGTCGTGCACCGCGGGCAGGGCAAGTGGTATCCCGGCGAGCCCCTCCCGCGCTGGAACATCGCGCTGCAGTGGCGCACGGACGGTCAGCCGCTGTGGAGCGACGCGTCCCTGTTCGCCGACCCGTGGGGACCGGATGCCGATCCCGACGCGCCCCGCAACGCCGAAGCCCTCGCCCGCGCGGTGACCGCGCTGCTCGGCATCCCCGATCGACGGCTCCTGCCCGCCTACGAGGATCCGTTCGCCGCGCTCGCCGCCGACGTGCGTCAGCCGGAGGGGCCGCGTCCCGGCGTGGACGAGAGCGACCTCGACGTCGCCGCCGCCGACCGCACGGCCACGACGCCGACCGGCTGGGTCCTGCCGCTGACGACCGAGGGGGAGTGGACGAGCCCCGCCTGGAGCTTCCGGCGCGGGCGGCTCGTGCTCCTTCCCGGAACCAGTGCCGTGGGACTGCGGCTGCCGCTGGACTCGGTCTCGTGGACCGACCCGGAGCACCCGGGGGAGCCCTCCTATCTCGAAGCGGGCCCGGCGCTGGAGTCCCGCATCCGCAGCGTCCCCGTCGTCGACCCGGAGGAGGCGCGCACGACGGCGCTCGCGTTCGAGGCCCGGGACGGCTTCGTGCACGTCTTCCTGCCGCCAACGATCGAGCTCGAGGCGTACGCGGACCTCCTGGCCGTCATCGAGCGGGCGGCCGCTCTCACGCGGTGCCGGATCGTGCTCGAGGGCTACGGTCCGCCGCCGGACGCGCGGCTCACTCAGCTCGTCGTCACCCCCGACCCCGGGGTCATCGAGGTCAACGTGCAGCCGACCTCGTCCTGGGAGGAGCTCCGCCACCTCACCGTCACCCTGTACGAGCAGGCCAGGCAGAGCCGGCTCGCGACCGAGAAGTTCGACCTCGACGGTCTGCACACCGGCACGGGCGGCGGCAACCACCTCACGCTCGGCGGCACGCAGCCCGTCGACTCGCCGCTGCTGCGGCGTCCCGATCTGCTGGCGAGCCTGATCACGTACTGGCAGCGGCACCCGAGCCTGTCCTACCTGTTCTCGGGGCGCTTCATCGGACCGACGAGCCAGGCGCCGCGGTTCGACGAGGGCCGGCCGGAAGCCGTGTACGAGATGGAGATCGCGCTGCAGGAGGTCCGCCGGCTCACCGGGGTGGCGCGGGAGCTCGGCGAAGAGTCTTCGCCGTGGCTCATCGACCGGGCGCTGCGGCACCTGCTCACGGACCTCACCGGCAACACGCACCGCGCCGAGTTCTGCATCGACAAGCTCTACAGCCCCGACTCGAGCCGGGGACGCCTGGGTCTGCTCGAACTGCGCGGATTCGAGATGCCGCCGCATCCGCAGCTCGCGCTCGTCCAGGCGCTTCTGGTGCGGAGCATGGTCGCGATGTTCTGGGAGAAGCCGTACGAGGCGCCGCTCATCCGGTGGGGAACCCGCCTGCACGAGGACTTCCTGCTGCCGGAGGGCGCGACCACCGACATCGCCGAGGTCGTCGCGGACCTGCGGGACCACGGCATCGCGTTCGAGACGGAGTGGTTCGACGCGTTCACCGAGTTCCGCTTCCCGCGCATCGGCGTGACGCGGCTCGAGAACGGCGTCGAGCTCGAGCTGCGGCAGGCGATCGAACCGTGGAACGTGCTCGGCGAGGAGGTGACCGAGGGAGGCACGTCGCGCTACGTCGACTCGTCGCTCGAGCGCATTCAGGTGAAGGTCACCGGGCTCGATCCGCGCACCCACCTCGTGACGTGTCAGAGTGTTCCCGTGCCTCTGACCTCGTCCGGCCCGGCCGCGGAGTACTACGCCGGCGTGCGCTATCGCGCGTGGCAGCCGTACTCGGCGCTGCACCCGACGATCCCCGTGCACGCGCCGCTCGTCTTCGACGTCGTCGACATCGCCTCCGGGGTGAGCGTCGGCGGCGCGACCTATCACGTCGTCCACCCCGGTGGCCGGTCGTACGAGCGGCCCCCGATCAACTCGAATGAGGCCGAGGCTCGGCGCGCGAGCCGGTTCGCGCCGCACGGCCACACGGCCGGCCGGCTCGACGTGGCCGAGCTCCGCGAGAAGGCCCGGCGGGCCGCCACACCGGACTATCCGCACACGCTCGACCTGCGGCGGGTGCCGCTCTCGTGAGTCTGCTGCGCGACTACGCCGCCGCGATCTCGCAGCCCACGCTGCCGCTCGCGGGCACCGGCGCGCGCTTCGACGAGGTCGTCGGACCCGACGGCGGGCTGCGGTCGGCATGGAAAGGCATGGCCGCGGTCGCGGTCGAGCTCACCGGGATCGAGATCGGCCGGATCGACGACGAGATCGCGACCCTTCTCGCCGATGACGGCGCGACGTACGGCAACCCCGAGCAGGGGACCCAGCCCTGGCAGCTGGACCCGATGCCGCTCGTCCTGGATGCCGCGACCTGGGCGCGGCTCGAGGTGGGTCTCGCGCAGCGCGCGGAGCTGCTGAACGCGCTGCTCGCGGACCTGTACGGCGAGCAGCGGCTCCTCTCGGAGGGCATCATCCCGTCGGCCGTCGTGTTCGGGCACTCCGGCTACACGCGGCCGATCGTCCGCCGCCGCGGGCACGACCCCCAGCCGCTCATCCTCGCCAGCACCGACCTCGGCCGCGACGCGGCGGGCGAGTGGCGGGTACTCACCGACCGCGTGCAGGCGCCCTCCGGGCTCGGCTACGCGATGGAGAACCGGCGGATCCTCTCGCGCGTGCTGCCCGACCTCTACGAAGAGGCGGGTCTGCATCGCATGGAGCCGTACTTCTCGGCCGTCCGCTCGGCGCTCCTCCAGGCGGCCCCCGCCGAGATCGCCGACCCGCGCGTGGTCGTCCTCTCGCCGGGAACGCACTCCGAGACCGCGTACGACCAGGCCTTCATCGCGAACATCCTCGGCTTCCCGCTCGTGCAGGGCGAAGACCTCGTCGTGCACGACGGCTGGGTGTGGATCAAGCCCGCCGGCTTCCCGCAGCATGCGCCGCATGAGCGCGTGGACGTGATCCTGCGGCGCGTGGATGCCGAGTGGTGCGATCCGCTCGAGCTGCGCGCCGGATCCCGGCTGGGCGTCGCCGGTCTCACCGAGGCCGTGCGCCGGGGCCGGGTGCGCCTCGTGAACGGCCTCGGTGCCGGCGTGCTGGAGAATCCGGGACTCATCCCCTTCATGCCCGCCGTCTGCGAGCGTCTTCTCGGCGAACAGCTGCGCCTGCCGGCGGTGCCGACGCAGTGGTGCGGCGACGACGAGGGGCTCGCCGCCGTCCTCGCCTCGCTCGATCAGCGGCCTGCGACGGAAGCCCGGGCGCTCATCATCCGCGAGATCGACGGTCGCGCCGCTGATCTGTCGGGTCTGGATCCCGCGGAGCTGCGCGCGCGGATCCTCGCGGCGCCGCACCGCTTCGTGGGACAGGAGCGCCTCCCGCTCTCGCAGGCGCCAGCGTGGGGGAGCGTGGGTCGCACGTCGGGCCGGGCGGGGCCGCATCCGCTCGTCCTGCGCTCGTTCACGGTCCGCGACGGCGCGATCTACCGCCCGCTGGTCGGCGGACTCGCCACGCTCGTCGACGACCGCGCCGCCGCGCCCAGCACGAAGGACGTCTGGGTGCTCAAGAACGCCCCGACCGATCCCGACCAGGGCATCGTCGAGGTCGCTCCCGTGCCGCTCACTCGAGCGGTGCCGGTGCTGTCCCCGCGCGCGGTGGAGGACATGTTCTGGTCGGGCCGGTACACCGAGCGCGCCGAAGACCTCGTCCGGCTCGTGATCACGGCGAGCGCGTACGCCGAGCAGCTCGACTTCAGCTCGAGCACGCAGGGCGGGGCGGCCGTCCGGGCGCTCATCGGCGTCCTGCAGCGGCTGTGCGGGACGCGCTACGGCGACCCGGATCTCGAGCAGCGCTCGCTGCTGCTGGACGCCGATCGCCCCGGCTCCGCCGCCCACTCGCTCCAGCGCCTGCGCGACGCGCTCGAGGGCGTCCGCGATCAGCTCTCCGTCGACACCTGGCGCGCTTTCGGCAGCACCGACCGGGCGATGCGGGCGCTGCGCTCGTCGCGCCGGACGCAGATCGCCGAATCGGCCAGTCGCATGCTGGGCGGCATCCTGTCGCTGCAGGGCGTGACGGCCAACATGATCCGCGACGACGGCTGGCACGCGATCGAGGCGGGCCGCTACCTCGAGCGGGCGCTGCAGGTGTGCACGCTGCTGGCGTCGACGACGACCGCCTCGCACGGGATCGGCGTGGACCGCGCGGTGCTCGGCGGCGTGCTGATGGCCGCGGAGAGCTCCGTGACGCACCGTCGCCGCTACCGAGGCGTCCTGCGCACCGCCGACGTGCTCGAACTGCTGCTGCTGGACACCGGCAACCCCCGGTCGGTGGCGTTCGCGCTGGATCGGCTGCGCTTCCATCTCGCTGCCCTCGCCGCCTCGACCGGCTCGACGCGCCCCGAGCGGCTGCTCGAGCACCTCGAGGACGCGCTCGAGGCGGTCGACCTGCCGGCGCTCACCGTCCCGGTCGACGGCCGCCGTCCGCGTCTGGACGAGTTCCTCGCCGAGACCCGCGCCCAGCTGCATCGCCTGGGCGATGCGATCGTGCATCTGCACTTCGCCGCCGGCCCTGAGCCGCAGCCGCTGTCGTCGCTGAGCCTGATCGAAGTGAGCGGAGCCGACGCATGAGATACCGCGTGTCGCACCGCACGACGTACACGTACGACGACGACGTCTCCAGCAGCTTCGGAATCGCGCACTGCCGGCCGCGCGAATTGCCGTGGCAGCAGGTGGCCTTCCGGACGGTCACGATCGATCCGGCGCCCGGCGACCTCAGCGACGACGTGGATTGCTACGGCAACGTCGTGTCGTACTTCCACGTCACCGAGCCGCACCTGCAGCTCACGATCGACGCGCTGAGCGAAGTGACGGTCGAACCCACTGCCTACGATGCCGACGCGCTCGCCGAACCGTGGGAGCGGGCGCGCCCGATCCTGCACCCGGAGATCCGCGGCGCGTGGTCGGCGGCCGAATTCGCTCTGGAATCACCGAAGGCCCGGCACGTGGACGCCGCCCGCGCGTACGGCGCGGCATCCCTCACGCCGGGGCGCCCGATCGGCGAGGCCGTGACCGATCTTATGCACCGGATCAAGACCGATTTCCACTACGACAAGACCGCCACGACGGTCACGAGCACTGTCGCCGACGTGTTCGACAAGCGGGCGGGTGTCTGCCAGGACTTCGCCCACCTCGCCCTCGCGTGCCTGCGCAGCCACGGCGTCGCCGCTCGCTACGTCAGCGGGTACCTCGCGACGACACCGCCCCCGGGGAAGCCCCGCATGGTCGGCGCCGACGCGTCGCACGCGTGGGTGGCCGCGTGGCTGCCTGGTTCGGACCAGTGGCTCGCGTTCGATCCGACCAACGACCAGTGGACGGCCGACCGGCACGTGACGGTCGCGTGGGGCCGGGACTACGGCGATGTGCCGCCGGTGAAGGGCGTGATCTTCACCGAGGCGAAGAAGTCCACACTCCGCGTCGCGGTGGATGTCGCCCCGCTCACCGAGCTCGCGCAGAGCTGACCGCAGATCATCCCCCGATCCGCAAGGGCCGGGGGCCGATCGGTTCGACGTGCGAGCCTGAGAAGGTGAAAGCCTATCGATGCCGCGTGTGCAGCAGTCCCCTCTTCTTCGAGAACTCCCTCTGCGTGACCTGCCGGACGGGCCTCGGGTATTCGCGTGACGAGCGGCAGATCGTCCCGGTCGACCTGCAGGGCCGCTACGTCGACGCGACCGGGCTCATCTGGCACGTCTGCCGCAACCTCGACCTGTCGGGATGCACGTGGCTCGCGCCGCTCGAGGGCGGCCAGTGCTTCAGCTGCGCGCTCACGCGAACGCGCCCGAACGACGCGGATGCCGCGGGCATCGCGAACTTCCCGGTCGCCGAGCGGGCGAAGCGCTACCTGATCGCGGAGCTCGATGACCTGGGCTTCCCCGTCATCGGCAAGGATGCCGCCACCGGCGGCGATCCCGTCGACGGGCTGTGCTTCGACCTGCTCTCCAGCACCGACCGCAACGTCGTGATCGGGCATGACGAGGGGGTCATCACGATCGACCTCGCCGAGAGCGATCCCGCGTACCGCGAGCGCGTCCGCGGCGAGCTCGACGAGCCGTACCGGACGATGCTCGGCCACTTCCGGCACGAGGTCGGGCACTACTTCGAGTGGCAGCTCGTGGAGAAGGCGGCGGATGCCGGGCTCCTGGCGCGCGCACGTGAGCTGTTCGGCGACGAGACCGTGGACTACCAGGAGCAGATCGATCGGCACTACGCTGACGGCCCGCCCGCGGGATGGGAGGAGCGATACCTCACGATGTACGCGACGATGCACCCGTACGAGGACTTCGCCGAGACCTGGGCGCACTACCTGCACATCTGCGACACGCTCGACACGGCGGTGCACTACGGACTGATCAGCGACGAGCGCGGCTCCCGGTCGTTTCGAGAGCTGGTCACGGAGGTGTGGGTGCCGCTGTCGACCGCGCTCAACGCGATCAACCGTTCGATGGGCAAGGACGATCTCTATCCGTTCGTGATCCCGGCTCCGGTCCTGGACAAGCTCGAGTTCGTCGCGTCGCTCAGGCCGTAGCGGGAACGACGAAGGGCGCCGACGGATGACCGTCGGCGCCCTTCGGATGATCAGGCGCGCTTGCGGCGACCGACGATGAGGCCGTAGATCAGCAGGACGATGATCGAACCGCCGATGGCCAGGAGCCAGGTCTGCAGCGAGAAGAAGTCCTGCAGCGGCGCGCCGAAGAGGACGCTGCCGAGCCACCCGCCGAGCAGGGCGCCCACGACGCCGAGGAGCAGGGTGATGAGCCAGCCGCCGCCCTGCTTACCGGGGAGGATCAGCTTGGCGATGGCGCCGGCCAGCAGGCCGAGGATGAGGAATGCGAGGAAACCCATGGTGTGTCTCTGTTTCTGTCGAGGTGATGTGCTGTGAACCTCCGCTCCGGGCGAAGGCCGTGCCCGAACCTATCCCAGGCGCGACAGCCCGGAGGGGGGCTTGCGCACTAGGGTGAAATGCCCTTCGCGTGCGTCGGGCGCGCGCGGGACGGACCCGCGGGAGTCAGGAGGATGCCGTGCTCGACGTGATCGGCGACCTCATTCCGTTCGGGATCGGCGTCGCGCTCAGTCCGTTCCCGATCATCGCCGTCCTGCTGCTGCTCACCGCCCCGGTGGGGCTCGGCGGGAGCAGCCTCTTCCTCCTCGGCCGCGCGGCGGGCTTCGCGCTGCTCACCGCGGTCTTCGCCGTCGTGTCGGACCTGATCGATCAGGCCGCGGGATCCTCTCTTCCGGCAGCTGTGCTGCGGCTCGCCCTCGGCGTCGTGCTCGTGGGGGTCGGCATCCGCAAGTTCGTCCGGCGGCCGCGGGCGGATGCCGCACCGAAGCTGCCGGGCTGGATGCAGTCGATCGAGCGCACCGGCAGGGGCGGTGCACTCCGGCTCGGGTTCGTGCTGACGGTCGTGAATCCGAAGGAGATCGCGTTCGCCGCGGGAGCCGGGCTCACGATCGGCGGGGCGTTCCTGCCGATCGGTCAGGCGATCGGCGCGGGCGCGCTCTTCGTCGTGCTCGCCTGCCTGAGCGTGGCGGTCCCGGTGACCCTGGTGGCGGTCGCCGGCGACCGGGTCACGCCGGTCCTGCAGACCGCGAAGAACTGGCTCATCGCGAACAACGCGATCGTGATGGCTCTCGTGCTGATCGTGATCGGCGCGATGCTCATCGGGAGCGGCGTGTCGGGGCTGTCCGGCTGACCGCTTCGGGTTAACCCGACGGGAGGATTCCGGATGCCCCCGGCGCGCGCGGCGGCGCGCATCAATACCGTGGAGCCATGACCTCCTCCACCCTCGCTCCGAGCGCCGCTCCCGTCGTCCCGCCGCCGTCACGATCGCCGCTGCGCGACCCGCTGCGGATCGCCGGAGCCATCGCCCAGCTCGCCGCCCTCGGCGTCGTGGGGCCCGTCGTCTTCACGGTCCTCGCCACGCTGCTCGGGGTCGGGCTCGGACTCGTCCCCGTCCTCGGCATCGGCCTGGTCTTCCTCCTCGGCTTCGTCTACGCGCTGTACGGCGTGGCGTGGTTGGAGACGGCACGCGTGGACGGGCTGTATGCGCTGGGCCTGCCGGGCCTCGCGCCGCGTCGGCGGACCACGCCGGGCTTCGGCGGCTTCCTCCGTGTCGTCTGGCGGCAGTTCATCGACCCGTCGATGTGGCGCGCGATCGCGAGTGCCGCGATCGGGACGGTCCTGGGTCTGATCGTCCTGCCGCTCGTGTCGGTCTTCGCGTCGGCGATCGTGCTCGTCTTCGCTCCGCTCTTCGCCCGCAGCGGCGCCGTCACCCTCGCCGGCACCGGCATCGAGGTGCCTGTCTCGTGGGCGGTCGTCACCGGGATCCTGGTCGCGCTCGTCGCGGTGGCCGCGATCATCGGTCTCGCCGTGCTCCACGCCGTCCTCGCCCGCGCGATCGTGGTGCCCACCCGTGAGGCCCAGCTCGTCGAGCAGGCGCGCACATCCGACGTCCGCCGCGAGGGGGCGATCCGGGCCTCCGAGGTCGAGCGCACCCGCATCGAACGAGACCTCCACGACGGGGTGCAGCCCCGGCTCGTGTCGGTCGGGATGACGCTGGGTCTCGCGCAGCAGAAGATCGACGACGACCCCGAGGCGGCGAAAGCGCTGCTCGCGGAGGCGCACACCTCGACGAAGGCCGCCATCACCGAGCTCCGGCAGCTCGCGCGCGGCATCCACGCGTCGGTGCTCGATGATCGGGGGCTGGATGCCGCCCTCTCGGCTCTCGCCGGGCGCTCGCCCATCCCCGTCCAGCTCGACGTCCGCATCGATCGGCGCTGCGACAGCAACGCCGAGGCCGCCGTCTACTTCTGCATCGCCGAATCGCTCACGAACGCCGCGAAGCACTCACGCGCAACGGGCTGCCGCGTGCTGGTCCGTCAGCGCCCGGACGGGAGCCTGTGGGCGCGCGTCGAGGACGACGGGATCGGCGGCGCGCAGGTGACGCCCGGTGGCGGCCTGGACGGCATCATGAACCGCGTCCTCGCCGCGGGCGGCACGGCACGGCTGGACAGCCCCCAGGGTGGTCCCACGTCTCTGGAGGTGAGCGTCCCGTGCGCATCCTGATCTGCGAGGACTCCGTCCTGCTGCGCGAAGGGCTCGTCCGCGTCCTGGAGGACTCCGGCCACGAGGTGGTCGCCGCCCTGGCGGACGCGCGGACCCTCGAGGAGACCGTCGAGCAGACGATGCCCGAGCTCTGCCTCCTCGACGTGCGGCTTCCGCCCACCTTCACCGACGAGGGCATCCGGGCCGCGCTGAGACTGCGGGCCCGGCATCCCGATCTCCCCCTCCTCGTGCTCTCGCAGTACGTCGAGGAGCGCTATGCGAGCGAGCTCATCACCGCCCACGGCGGAGCGATCGGCTACCTGCTGAAGGACCGGGTCGCGGACGTGTCGGACTTCCTCGAGGCGGTCGCCCGCATCAGGGACGGTGCAACGGTCCTGGATCCCGAAGTGGTCGCGCAGCTGCTCAGCCGCCGACCCCGCGACGAGCGGATGCAGCGCCTTACGCCGCGCGAGGCGTCGACGCTCGCACTCATCGCCGAGGGTCGGTCGAACCAGGCGATCGCGGCAACCCTCTTCGTCTCCGAGGCGAGCGTGGAGAAGTACATCACCGCGATCTTCCAGAAGCTCGAACTCGAGCCGGACGAGTCCGGCAACCGGCGGGTGCTGGCAGCGCTCGTCCACCTCGAACACGGCGGCCCGCAGCCGCAGACAGGAGCAGGATCATGACCATCGCACCCCCTCCCGCGGCTCCCGCGGCCCCGACGCCGCCGCCGACCCGGGGTTCCTCCCGCGTCGTGGCGATCCTCGCGATCGCGCTCGGCGCGGCCGTGATCCTCGGGGCGCTCGGCTCGGCGGTGTTCTCCACCGTCGCCGCCGCGAGCGTCCGCACCGAGAGCCGCAGCGTCGATGTCGGGGGAGTGAGCGAACTCGATGTCAGTGTGGATGCCGCCTCGCTCCGCCTCGAGTTCGCCGACGTGTCCGAGGCGACGCTTCAGGTGACCAGCGGTCTGGGGGCGGGCTCGTGGACGCTTCGCACCGACGGCGACACCCTGCGGGTCGCCTCGCCCCAGCGCTTCGGTCCAGGCTGGTGGGTCTTCGGCGGTGAGGTGCGGGCGATCCTCACGCTGCCGCAGGACCTCGCCGGCGACGACCTCGACGCCACGCTGGAGCTCGCCGCCGGCGATCTCACGGTCGATGGGCGGTTCGGCGACCTCGGCATCGACGTCGGCGCGGGCCGGCTCTCGGTGGACGGATCGGCCACGACGCTCACCGCCGAGCTGAGCGCGGGCGGGGCGGACATCGACCTCGCGGACGTGACCGAGGCCGGCTTCTCGGTGAGCGCGGGCACGATCGATGCACGCCTGACCGGCACCGCGCCGCGCACCGTGACGGTGGACGTGAGCGCAGGTGGCCTGGATCTCGAGCTCCCGGACGGCGCCTACGACGTGCGCTCGGACGTGTCGGCCGGCGAGTTCGACAACGGGCTGCAGACGCAGGCCGGTGCCCGCAACACGGTCGACGTCACGGTCTCGGCCGGGACGGTCACGATCGACAGCGCCCGCTGACGCGCCGCGCGCGGCACACGCGAGCTCGCACGCCGCGCTGCGCCTCGCGGCCCGCGCTGCGTGTCGCGGCCCGCGCTGCGTGTCGCGGCCCGAACCGCACCACGGGCCGCGAGAACGGAAGCCGGCCGCGAGAGCACATCCGTGTGCGGGAGGATGGAGTCATGCTGAGCATCCCCACCGTGACCCTGAACGACGGCGTGGCCTTCCCCGAGCTGGGACTGGGCACCTACAAGCTGCAGGGCCCGGAGGGAGTGGCCGCGATCGTCGCGGCCATCGACAGCGGCTACCGACTGTTGGACACCGCGGTCAACTACGAGAACGAGGGCGAAGTCGGCGAGGCGGTCCGCACCGCCGGCGTGGACCGCGCCGAGCTGCTGATCACGACCAAGATCCCCGGTCGTCATCACGGACGCGCGGAGGCGCTGGAGAGCACCAAGGCCTCGCTCGCGCTGCTGGGTCTCGACCGGATCGACCTCTCGCTCATCCACTGGCCCAACCCCAGCGTGGGCAAGTACCTGGACACCTGGCGCGGGATGATCGACGCCCGGGAGCAGGGGCTGGTGCGCTCGATCGGCGTGTCCAACTTCACGGCCGCGATGCTGACCGAGCTCATCGACGAGACCGGCGTCACGCCCGCGGTCAATCAGGTGGAGCTGCACCCCTACTTCCCCCAGGCGGAGCTCCGTGCCTTCCACGCCGTGCACGGCATCCGCACCGAGAGCTGGAGTCCGCTGGCGCGTCGATCCGAGCTGCTGCAGGAACAGGTGCTGCAGGAGATCGCCGGCACCCACGATGTGACCCCCACTCAGGTCGTGCTGCGCTGGCACACGCAGCTGGGGAGCACGCCGATCCCGAAGTCAGCCGATGCCGACCGTCAGCGCGAGAACGCCGATGTCTTCGGCTTCCGCCTGACCGATGACGAGGTGTCGGCGATCTCCGCGCTCGAGCGCGGTCGGCTGTGGGACGGGGATCCCGATACCCACGAGGAGATGTGAGGGCGTCCGGAGCCTAGAGCTGCGCGCCGTTGTCGTCGGGGTCGTCGATGCCGATGTGCCGCCCGCGCCAGGATTCGTACGCGATCAGCCAGCCGACCGAGATCGCCAGGGCCAAGACGATGCCGATCCACAGCTGTCCCCAGATCAGACCGAACAGCACGCCGCCGGCGAAGATCAGGATCGTGCCGATGAGCCACTGGATGCGGCCCTTCGGCCAGCCGGTGCGAGGTTCAGACATGGGATCAGCCTAGGGCGCGGCCTCGAGCTCAGCGGTTGCGGTGGTCCTCGGGGTGCAGGCGCGGTGCGCGCCGGGGCTCCCGGATGCCGCTCGCTTCGAGGTAGCGGATCACGCGCTGACGCTGACCCGCCCACGGGGCGAGCAGCTCCAGCATCCCGTCGTCGTCGACGCGCGCGCCGGTGAGGGCGTAGCCGACTTCGTGTGCGAGGTGGAAGTCGCCGACGCTCACCGCGTCGGGATCTCCGAGCGCGCGGATGCGCGTCTCGGCCGAGGTCCACGCGCCGATGCCGCGCTGACTGATCAGCACGCGGTCGCGGGCCTCGCCGTCGGTCGCCGCCATGAAGACACGGCCGATGGCCTCGCCGCGGCGGGCCGCTTCGACGATCGTGCGCGACTGCGGAGGCTCGAGCCCGGCGCGGTGCCACGACCATGACGGGATGCGGCGCCACCCCTCGATGTCCGGCGGGGCGTACATCGGCTTCGGCGTCGGCCCGGGGGCGCGCTCGCCGTGCCAGGTGACCAGCCGGCGCCACGCGCCGAACGCCTGCATGCCAGTGACCTTCTGCTCGATGATCGCGCTGGCGAGGGAGTCGAAGAACAGATCGGTGCGACCGATGCGCACGCCCGGGTGGCGGTGGTGCGCGTCGGCGATGAGCGGATGCCGCGTCGCGTCGAAGTCGCCGGGATCGTCGTCCCGCCCGCAGAGCGCAGGCAGCTGATCCAGCGCCCAAGACGCGCCCGGGCCCCACGCGGCGCCGCGGATCACGCCGGGGGAGACCTCTCGGATCGCCAGGGTGGCGATGCCCTCCGGGGTCCTGCTGGCGCGCCAGATGACCTCGCCCGCGATCACCATGGTGGGGTCGCCGCCGCCGTGGCGCTGATAGACGACGGTGCGACGCACGTCGACCGGATGCCGCGGGCGGTACTCGGTCTCGAGCGGTCGATCGGCGGCGGTCCGCGCTGCCGGCCGGAGCTCCGCGATCGTCATGCGCTCACCCTACGCTCCGCCCCCCGACACTCGGCGCTCGCGCTCTGAGGATCACGTGAGAACGGCGTCGGTCGTTCCGCTCTTGGGGATCCGGCCCTCCCGCTTTCCGCGCGGGATAGCGTTGAGCGAATGACGCTGAACCACATCCGACGCGGGAACGGCAGCCCCTTGCTGCTCGTACACGGTCTGGGCGCGGGGTGGCGATCTTGGGCCCCGATCCTCGACCAGCTGGCCGAGCACCGTGAGATCATCGCTGTCGACCTACCGGGTTTCGGGGAGACACCGCCTTTGACCGGTGAGGTCTCGATCGCCACGCTGACCGACTCTGTCGCGGACTTCATCCGCGAGCAGGGGCTGGACGGGGTCTCGACCGCCGGCCAGTCGATGGGCGGCCGAATCGTGCTCGATCTTGCGCGGCGGGGGGTCGGCGGCGACACTGTGGCGTTGGACCCGGGCGGCTTTTGGAGCCGCGGCGAGCTCGTCGTCTTCGGAGCCACGCTGCGGCCCTCGATCGCTCTGGTCCGAGCGCTGCGA
Organism: Microbacterium lacus; assembly: GCF_039531105.1. Taxonomy (NCBI): domain Bacteria; kingdom Bacillati; phylum Actinomycetota; class Actinomycetes; order Micrococcales; family Microbacteriaceae; genus Microbacterium; species Microbacterium lacus. The sequence goes on along the minus strand of NZ_BAAAPK010000001.1, from coordinate 3,075,715 downwards.
GGCGTGCTGCCAGCCCTGCTGGACAACCCTGTCGGCAGGGCTCTGCTGCTGGCGCAGTTGTCGGCGCGGCCCTGGACGCTCTCGCCCGAGACCGTGCTGCCGGACGTGCGCGGACTGGCCGATTCGCCGGCGACCGGTGCCGCCATGGACGCCCTCACCAAAGGACCCAAGCAGCAGGGCGCACCGGCCGGAACGGTGCCCGGCCGGGTCACGATCGGGTGGGGGCGGCGCGATCTGGTGACGGTGCCGCGTCAGGCCTCTCGCGCCACAGAACTGTTCCCCGACGCCGTGCTGCATTGGTTCGAGCGCTGCGGCCACTTTCCGCAATGGGACGCCGCGCAGGAAGCGACTCGACTCATCCTCGACAGCACCCGCTAAAACCGGCGGTCTGCCCAGCCGAGGACTGCGCTCGTCACCGTTCATCGATCCGTATGCGTCAGCGGCACGCCTCGACGCGTGATGGACAAGATCCCACCGTCAACGCTCGGCTGGTCCCTGCGGACCAGCGGCACGCCTACGAACAATTCGTCGGAGACATCTTCACTGCGCGCGGCCGCGGCATGGCTGCGATCCTGGCGCCGGTCGTGAGGTCGTCGGCGCCCGCCGCCCGGCAGATCCTTTCCGCGGCGGGCATCCACCCCGCATCACTGCCGCGCGATCTGGATGCCGCGCAATGGGCGCGGCTGTGGTCCAAACGATAGAGCCCCGCGTGCGTCCGTATCACGCGGACGTCTCGCCTCTCTTCTCCAGAGAGGCGTCGAGAGTTCTCGGTTCGGAGGCGAGTCGCTGCAAACGGAGCGGCGGCTGCCCTCTCAATAGTCCAGGCGCTGGGCGCAGGAAAACGGGAGATGACATGTCCTGGGTTGGTCGCAAGAAGATTGCTTTCGTCCCGCTGTACCGCACGAACGCCCTACCGCCCGACATCGTGCCGAACCACTGGGAGGATGACATCCTTCGCAGGGCGCTGTACGACCCTGATCCGAGCACCGGCAGAGACCGGTCGCTGAGGGCGTACATCAGGGCCGCGTCCTCGGGGATCGCCGACCTGGACGCCGTCGTGGTGGAGCGGCACAGTGTCGACCAGCGTGATGTGCCGGCGGCCATGCTGGAGCCGGTGATCGGCGCTCGACTTCGGTCGGAGGGGTTCGATGCCGCTGCGATCGTCATGCTCGGCGGACGCGGCGCGGGCACGAACAGCGGATTCTGGTCGAGGTTCGTGATGGTCGAGGACGTCGGTGTCTGGGCGATGGAGTTGATGCACGGCCTGACCGGGTTCACGGATCTGTATCCGTTCGGCGACGACATCGATCCACAGAATCCCGTCATCGGCAGGTACGACCAGATGTCTGCGTCGACCGCGACCCACCCGACGGCGTACACGAAGACCGGGATCCAGTGGCTCGATCCGGCGACCGTGGCGCAGCACAGCGGCCGCGTCGGCGAGTATGCCCTCCACGCGATAAGTCTGACGCAACCACCGCCCAGCGGTCGGGTCGCGGCGGTGAAGGTCGGCTCGGGGGTTCCGTACGTCATGATCGAGGCCCGACTCATGGCTGATCAGTTCGATGCCGGCATCCCGGAGGAAGGCGTCATCGTCTATGCGGTCCAGACACCCGATCCGCTCGGTCATCGCATAGACAAGCTCCGCCCCGTCATCATGAAGGCGCCTTCAGCGCTGGGCGCAAGCGAGCGATTCGAGTCCGACACGCTGACAGTGGACGTGACGCGCGCAATCCCCGGCGGATTCATCGTTTCTGTCTTGGACTCCGGTCCGCCGTTCATCCGGGGCGAACTTCTGTCG